>JBGCES010000695.1:0-3903 GCA_045106545.1 Saprospiraceae bacterium | reverse complement strand
GGCTGTTCGCGCCAAAAGTAGTAATCCCGATAAGGATTATCTTTTGATTTACGCGATTCCTGAAACCAATGATGTTCATCAGAACTATGGTTAGGTACTAAATCTAAAATCAATTTTATTTCGCGTTCATGCAATCCCGCTAGCAATTCATCAAACTGCTCCATTGTCCCAAATTCGTCCATTATCGCTCGATAATCGCTCACGTCATAGCCATTATCATCATTGGGCGATTGAAAAATTGGAGAACACCAAATTAAGTTAACACCCAATTTTTTAAGGTAGTCCATTTTTTCAATGATACCACCTAAATCGCCCACGCCATCACCGTTAGAGTCTTTGAAACTACGCGGATAAATTTGATAAACGACGGCTTCTTTCCACCAAGATTTTTTCATAATAAGGAGGTATAATTCGTGAGAATAGAATAATAATTTAAGGTCGTAGCTAAGGTAAAGTAGAGCGTGATAATAAAGAACATTGTTGGGAATTATTTTGTAATTTTGAATGTATAAAGTTCAACTATGCAAACTATTAATTACCCCATTCTTTATTTTCAACTCAATGAATCTGCGATTCTCGGCGTACTGGTCGGCACGGAACACAAAGTCGTGCAGACCGATCTCAAAGGCGTGCAACAAGCGTTGACTCGCCATCTCCAACAATTGTATAAAAAAGATGGCGAATATTACGACACAGGGATTCTTGATCCGCAGTTAACGACGGTTTACGTCAAAATTCGTCCGACACATCGGGATCGTAAAAGTTTTTATCCTGCTGCACATCAGTTACAAGTTCCAGTTCCTGCCGTTTATGGTAAAAATGAACGAGGAAGTTATATTTGTTATCTACCACTTTTTGATGTTGAATTTCATTATTACGACGAGAGTCAGTTTCGTCCGTTGGTCACTCATTTTACTAATGATTATTTAAATTCGAAGACACCGCAAGAGATTTATCGTTACTTGTCTTATCAAGAACCACAGTTGGTAACCATTAAATTACGCGTCAATCCAGGCGATGAATTTAATTGGGATTGGTTGAGTTTTAAGCGGGAGTTAAAACAACTAAAACGACTCACAGAGCCTTTTCCTGCCGAACAAACGCAGAAGAAACGGTTAACAACTTTTCCCGAAGCCGCTTGGGAGCTGGAAGATAAGGTGGCGGAAGTCATGGAAAAATTGGTGAACGTAAAAGCCAATATTTTATTAGTCGGCGAACATGGAGTGGGGAAGAGTGCCGTGTTGCGGCAGGCAATGTTGAAGATTAAACAACAGCAGAAAGGAGCAAAAAATGGTTTAACGTTCTGGCGTGTTATGGCGCAAAGATTAACCGCAACAGCGAAGTATTTCGGCGAATGGCAGGGCAATGTGGAAGAGTTGATTGAAGAGCTGAAAGAGGTAAATGGGATTCTTTGGGTGGAAGATATTGTGCGGTTGTTGCAAATGGGAGGCGAAGGGGCGGAAGATAGTATTGCGGCATTTCTAGTTGGCTTTTTGGCGCAAGGAAAATTGCAGATGGTGAGTGAGGTATCGGAACGTGAATTGGATGGTCTGCGGCGATTATTACCTGGATTTGCAGAGCACTTTCAGATTATTACACTCAAGGAACTCAGTGAGGAAAAAACAAGGGCAGTACTCCGACAATTTGCGGGTTTTGCCAGTGGAGGTAAATTGCAAATACAAATTGAAGAAGATAGTTTACAGCTGGCTTATCAATTGTTGAAGCGTTATCATCCTTATGAAAGTTTTCCAGGGAAAGGATTGAAATTTTTAGGAAAAGTAGTTAGTAACGCTAGACATCAGCAAAAAAAGATAGTGGATAAAACGGATATTATTCAAAATTTTGCAGAGCAAACTGGATTACCAGAAGTGTTTCTGAATGATGATATTTTGCTGGACGTCAAGGAGTTGCGCAAGTTTTTTACCCAACGTATTATTGGTCAACCAGCTGCGATTGATCAATTAGTAGATACCGTGAAAATTTTTAAAGCAGGGCTAAATAACCCTGAAAAGCCGATTGCAACCATGATATTTGCTGGACCAACTGGCGTCGGTAAGACGGCAAGTGTGAGCGCATTAGCAGACTACTTTTTTGGAAAAGGGCAAAAGACTAAACCGCTGATTCGGATTGACATGAGTGAATATCAATATGCAGGGCAATTATATCGTTTTATAGGAAGTGGTCGCCAGGTAGGAGAGTTAGTTAAAAAAGTACGCGAACAACCGTTCTCTGTTGTATTACTGGATGAAATTGAAAAAGCACATCCATCTATTTTTGATGCGCTGCTAACGGTTTTGGATGAAGGGTTGATGGTGGATAGTTTTGGGCGAGTGACTAATTTTCGGAATACCATTATTATTATGACTTCAAATCTCGGTGCGACTAATCGGGCTACACCAAACTTCCGAGATTCGACGACTACCGTAGATCGCTATCGTTCAGCTATCGAAAAGCATTTTCGACCCGAATACGTCAATCGTATTGATCAGGTTGTATATTTCAATGCATTGCAAGAGGCTGATATTGAGCAAATCACGCGTAAAGAACTACAGGATTTTAATCAGAGAGAAGGCTTGCGCAAACGGAAAGTCACGTTTAAATATACTAAATTTTTAGTACAATATTTAGCTCAGATTGGCTACGACGAACGCTACGGAGCACGTATGCTTCAACGCGCGGTGGATGATCAATTGACTCGTTTTCTATCCAATTATTTACTAGAAAAACCACAACTGTCCAATACTGAATTGTTGCTAGATTATCGGGATGGAAAAATTGTGGTAGTGAAATGATGAAAGCTTGAAATGAGTACAAAACATCATTTGTACTTGCTGCAAATTGCTAGTCGTCAGTTGCATCGCTCATTTAACATTGAGATCAAAATATGGATCATCCCGAATTTTTAAAATACCTTTCAACAATTTACTTTAGGGTTATTTTAAAGTAAACGGTACTACCATTAGCGGCACAGGTTGTGATGGTCAAATTATGCAATGGTGTTTGTCGCTCTCACAATTTAACAATTACACCATCTGACCATCAAAATATGATGATTAAAAGTGGAAACGTACGTTCCTATTCGTAATGTGGAAAAAATCGGGATGATTCATGTTTTCTTATTATCATGATTTCGGTCCTTTAGGCTGATAAGCTTTTGGCTTAGGGCGTTCATTTTTTACCGAAACAGAGTTGCCCATTTCTTTTGCCTTGAGGCTTTTGGTAGTCGTAGGTACGGCCAGTAAGCGTTTTTTATTGATGAGTTGCTTAGTTGTAAAACAATAGCCATAAGTTTTATTCTGAATACGCAATAAAGCATTGCTTAAATCGCGCATATGTGAACGCTGCCGACTCACCATTCGATCCAGCATAGAAATGCTATCGTTGACGCTGCTATCATCTGACATATCAGTCCCAAAATCTTCGTCCACACTCTCATTAATGTCGCGAATCTGATCTTCCAGACTTTTAAGTTGGACTTCTGTTTTAGCCATTTTAGTCTCAACTATTTTTTTAAATTCTTCTAGATCCTCATCAGAGTACCGTGGCTGGTTGATATTTTCCATAAAAAGTAACTTAGTAGGTTATTTATGTAGTTTTATGTCTTAGTAACGGTCAAAAAATAACTTCCTCATCTGGACAGGTCAAATTTCTCTCATTTTCCGCTTGAAATCAGTCAAAGTATCAACAATTCTCCTTCTTTCAAACGAAAACTGAGAAAAACTATACACTGTCCAGCTTGAGTAACTTATTCTTTGATCGTTACTTACTTATTTTTTCAAAACGAAACATTTTGTAAAAATGTTGAGCACAAAAATAAAGTTTTTTATAAAAATGAAAAATTAGAAGGCTAGTAGGCGAAAGTTGGGTTGGGCAATAATTTATTTTAAAGAATGAATTATAAAA
>JBGCES010000694.1:0-2146 GCA_045106545.1 Saprospiraceae bacterium | reverse complement strand
TGATAAAAAACTGACTACCATTGGTACCTGGTCCCGCGTTTGCCATCGACAAAACGCCTGGACTATCGTGGCGTAACGTGCCATCAAATTCATCGCGGAAACGGTAACCAGGGCTACCTGCACCCGTTCCAGTTGGGTCGCCACCTTGAATCATAAAATCAGGAATTACGCGGTGAAATTTCAAGCCATCGTAATAGCCACGCTTTGCCAAATTGACAAAATTAGCTACGGTCAATGGCGTTTTTTCGCCAGATAATTCGATCTTAATCTCGCCTTTATTGGTCTTAATTGTTGCTGTTAGCATCTTTAGAAGTTTGTAGTTACAACTCAAAAAAATATTCTTTTTGAAAATAGCAGTTTCTCGTATCCTAAAGTTTTACCCGAAAGAAACTAGGCACTACTTGGCGGGAGGCAGGTATTGTACTGTTTGAGCGGAGCGAGTTTACAATACTAGAATTTTTGGTTACTTTTTTTTCAATGAAAAAAGTGACAACGCTTTGCTAAAGCACAATTGTAATTATTCTATTCAGTAGAATTATTACAAAAAGAAACTGCGATTTAGAAAATGATAATTTACTTAAATTGTTGCTTATCAGTTCTTTACAAAAGAAGATCTAAGCGTTTTATATGAAATTTACTTTATAAAAGGCGCAAAAGTAGGAAAAGTTGTGGAGTTGTACCCAAATTGATGGTTTACTTCATCTTAGTGCCAAGCAATTGTGAAATGATATTAGCAAACATCTTTACACCCGTTTCAATTAGCTCATCAGGAAAATCATAGTCGGCAGCGTGTAAAGCGGGCGTGTTTTCGCCTGCGCCTAATCCAAACATTGCTGTCTGATATTGTTTGGAAAACCAACCGAAGTCTTCGCCAAATTTAAAAGGGTACGGACGTTTTATCAAAGTGAAATTGTTTTCCTGTGCGGCCTTGGTAATCAACTGATTGCAAACTGTATCATTTGCATTCGCAGGAAAATGCTCAAACCAATTGATAGAAAATTGTAATTGCTGCGCTTGACAAACGCGCTTCGTTATGGTTTTAATTTGAGCCACTAAATCTTCCATCTGCTCCGATTGCCACGTTCTAATCGTATAGTGTAATTCGCCTTTGGCGGGAGAAATGCCGTAGGATTGTTGCCCCATATTGACGTAAACGGGCGTTAAAACGCGAAAATTATCACAAGTCGGATCATTATGATTCAATTCCGCAAAAGCGGTAATCAGCTGTGCAATGCCGACGGCTGGATTAATCCCTTTTTCAGGTTCAGCGGCGTGTGATTCTTTACCCGTTAAGTGAATGGAAAAACTTTGTACTTCCGCTGAAAAGCCTTTCTCCATTGTCAAAATTTGGTACATTGGAACACCCGGAATATTATGCAACGCAAAGAGATAATCAATTTTTAAATCTGCAAATCGCGCATCTTGCAGCATCTGATACGCGCCTTTCCCCGTTTCTTCGGCAGATTGAAATAAGAGAATCACCTTTCCCGCGCTAAACGATTGTTGTTTCAACCAAAAAATCAAACCTGCGACTATTGCCATGTGTCCATCGTGTCCGCATTTATGCGAAACGCCCGCTTGCATAGAGCGATAGGACATGGAATTGACTTCTACGATAGGCAGTGCATCCAGCTCACAGCGAATGGCGACAGTTGCACCCGTTTTACCAAATTGATAAATAGCGGCAACGCCCGTTCCGCCTAAATTCGTCAGCACTTTCGTAGGATGGTGTTGTTCAATGAAATTGCAAATGCGTTGAGCAGTTTGGAACTCCTGACCTGAAATTTCTGGATGTTGGTGGAGGGTGTGGCGGAGGTTGATAAGTTTTTGCATCTTAATAAGTTTTTTGCCAAAAGCACATTACTAACTGACGTTAGATACTGAGCGAATCGCAACGCGATTCAACTATGAATAACCCGGTATGGAATGCCGGGAATTGGACTATTTTATGAGGGAACTACAACGTAGTTCAACTACATTCGTAGTTGCCAAACCTTGCCGACAAGTATCCGCCGATTTCATCGACGGCTATTCATGGTTTAAGTCCTTCAGACTTATTTCGTTTCATCAATTACTGATACGAATATTTCCGCTGCCAAATTCCTTTTTTATCTTTTGTGTCAGTTACAATAATTTTTCTTGAACC
>JBGCES010000693.1:0-4406 GCA_045106545.1 Saprospiraceae bacterium | reverse complement strand
CTTTAAAATAATATTTCATAAAGATATGCCAGATTTTGGAAATCTGGCATATCTGATTTCAATTAAAAACTAAATCCTAACGAAAACTGCAACGAAAAATTAGTATCCTCATCCTCGCGCGCAATAAAGCTACCATCCGCATTTCGGGTCTGCAAAGAACGGTCGTAGAAGTTATTGGTCACGTCAGACAATCCATAATTTAATCGTGCTGCTGCGAATAGTCCTGCATTCAAATAATAGGCGATTTGTGCGTTTACACCAATATCTAGGTTATTATAAAACTCATCTTGTTTTTCTGAGTATTCAAAATATGCTCCTTCCGCTTCGGGAAGTTCTACGACCCGACCATTAATATCAAATGTGGTCGTCTCAATTACGTCTTGCGTTGCTTCGCCCGCCTCATCACGACCATAATTGTAATCCAACAGAATTGCTTTTGACGCAATCACCTCACCACTATTATCAAATACATCATAGGCGACTTCGCCCGAAGCGATGGAATTAACCAAGATACCAATACTTGGCCCTGCTGCCAATTCTAACTTTCCTAACCGCGCTACTGCCATAACGGGCACGTCAATGTAAGAATTAGTGGTTTTTAAGACCGTTCGACGATTACCAATGGTGCTAAATTTACCATCTATATCTTCAAAATCACGATAGGAAATGCCATCATAGACATACCCTGTTCCCTTCTGGGAAAACATCAATTCGGCGCGGACACCAAACGCATCAATAAATTTATAATTGAATAATGCGCCAATATGGAAACCAGTGGTATTATTAAATTCCTCCAATTCTAATCCTGCCGCATCCATTTCAGAGTCGCCAGATAGCTGCGAAAAATTCAATCCTGCTTTGAATCCATAGGAAAATTGGGCAAAAGTAGTTGCCACTAAGGCGATAGTAAACAGTAAGGTTAACTGTAATTTCATGAATAGATTGTTTGATGGTTAGATGGTTTGATTGTATGCGCCATGTGGCAATCTGACAATCAGACCATCATTACAATTTCTTTTCTAGCAAAATTCGATAATCGCGCAACTGCTCTTTTTGCGTTACGCTAATGATTTGAAAACCATTTTTCAGCGCGAAAATAAGCATTCCGACGTGGGAGTTGCGCGTTTTAAAAATAACTTTCGTAAAACCTTGTTCCCGCGCCCACGTTTCTTGCCGATCCGCTAAAGCTTTAGCAATACCCGATTTTCTAAAATCAGGCAGTACGCCGCCCATCCACGAATAAAAATAGTCTTCCTTTTCATAACCCAATTTAAAGCCAATTGGTTGGTCAGCATGGTAGGCAATTAAAATTAAATGCCGTACATTGGTCAATCTTTTATGGTACTCGTCTTCGCCACGGGGGTTGATAAATTCGGGAAGTAGCTGGGAGAGGGCGACGGCTTCGGCGATAGTGCCAGATTTAATTTGAAATGACATATTTTCTTTTTTTAGAGGACAGACCGTTTTACTGTCAGACCACTTTGTTGTCAGAACGCTAATAGCTGTCAGAAACTATACGTTAGAAAAGTCTGACAGCCGAAAGGCGTTCTGAAAGTGAACAAAGTAAACGATCTGACTTCTGATAGCGAAGCGATCTAAATTCCATTTATTTATATGAAATTTTTCCTTTCCGAAAGTTTACCTGATTATTCTAGTTATACCTTCAATTACGCGCTCTACGCCGTACAAGAAGATAAGTCAGAAATGACCGAAATCTATAATCGAGGTTTTTTACCATACACAGGAAACCCAGCTTTACAATCAGAAGTTTATTACCTCGCGCGTAGTTTGCGGGTGAACTTAGCGAATTTTAAAGATACTTCCGAAAATCGGCGAGTGGCACGTAAAATTGAGGAATTACAAATCGAAATGCAACTCATTGATAAAGCAGATTTCGATTTGAACGATCCCACTTTCGTTAAATTCTGTACAGATTATGCCGCCGAACGTTTCCATGATGGAAATATGTCTGCCGAGCGATTTTTATACGTCGCTAATCGAGAAAATGCGAGCCATTTATTTGAATTTAAAAATGCCGAAAAAACGTTAGGCTACGTCCTTGCAGTTTTGAATGACAATATGCTACACTATTGGTATTGCTTCTTTGACACGGAATATTTGCGTAGCCATTCGCTGGGTAAGTGGATGATGTGGCGCGTCATTAAGTGGGCGCAAGAAAACGGAAGGCAGTACGTATATCTTGGTACTTGTTATGGAGAGCATGCGTTGTATAAAATCCGCGATTTTAAAGGTCTAGAATATTGGGATGGCAATCAGTGGCGGGCAGATACAAAACGCTTAAAAGTACTATGCAAGAGTGATAAAAGTGAGGCGGGACGGACAGCAGATTTATTTAAACTAGCAGAGGATCAGAATGATGCGCTGAAAGAATTGAAACTATAACGACACTAGGCGTTTGTAGTCAATTGACATTTTCTAGCAATTGACTACAAACTGCTAACCAACGACTAGTGGTACAAAACTCAAATAACTACCTACCTAAAATTCAGTACCAGCAAGGGTTTTAGAAAAAAAAAGGTAGGTACTTATTTCGGACTAGTCGCACTAGTTCATCTCCTCCTCTACTTCTAATGATTGTAAATATTTATTTAATCGCTCCATCGGTTTAACGATTGCCACGCGACCAGAACGGACAAATTCGTAAATTCCGATTTTCTTAAATTCTTCCAGTAGTGACTCCGTATCACGAGGATGTCCCGTTTTTTCAACCACAATATACTCGGTTTCGATAGCTAAAATACGCGCGTTGTAAGAACGAATCAGCTTTTCTACTTTATTGCCGTTCGCAAACGCTTCCGTTGGCACTTTATACAATGCCAATTCCTGATGCACGATATTTTCATTGGTATCATAAAAAGCTTTTACTACGTCTATTTGCTTTTCAATTTGGGCAACCAGCTTCTTAACCATTTCTTCTGAGACATGTACTACGATCGTAAAACGATGAATCCCTTGTATTGAAGATTTGGAAACAGAAAGGCTGTCAATATTAATGTGGCGGCGCGTAAAAATACTCACCACCCGCTGCATGATGCCTGTTTGATGTTCTGAAAATGCCGTAATTGTATATTCTTTCATATTGGAAGCACCCTTACGGGTGAAGATTTTAATGAGTAAATAAGTAGAAAACTAAATACACAGATAAGAATACCTATGCTCCACTACATTTCTAAAACAATCTCATCTACTGCCGACCCTGATGGTACCATGGGGAAAATATTATCTTCCTTCTCTACCATCACGTGTAGTAAATAAGGTCCATCATAAGCAAGCATTTCTGCTACTGCACTTTCTAATTCTTCTGGCTTAGTAATTTTCTTACCAGCTACACCAAATCCATCCGCAATTTTAATAAAATCAGGATTTTGTAGTTCAACGGAAGAATAGCGGCGGTCAAAAAAGAGTTGTTGCCACTGACGAACCATCCCCAGAAATTCGTTATCCAAAACAATGATTTTGACTCCGACATTCCATTGCGCGCACATGCCTAATTCCTGTAAGGTCATCTGAAAACCACCATCACCAATAAAACTAACAACTTCGCGATGTGGATGTGCTAATTTTGCGCCGAACGCAGCAGGCAATCCAAATCCCATTGTGCCAGCCCCTCCTGAAGACACCCACTGATTGGTATCTAAATAATCATAGTAGCGCGCAGCTACCATTTGGTGTTGTCCTACGTCGGTACAAACGATGGCTTTTCCTTTGGTCTGGCGAGATACTTCCTTTACGACCATCGGCATTTTCATATTACCATCCGCCGAAGGCTGCATATCTTTTTTGATGACTTTTTCGTATTCGATCGCGTATAAATCGTCAAAACTCTTTGACCATTTAGGGTAAGATTTTTTCTTTACTAATGGTAGTAATTTTTCAAGCGTTTCTTTTGCGTCACCGATCAATGGTACGTGAGCAAACACGTTTTTACTTACTTCCGACGGATCGATTTCGAGGTGAATTACCGTTGCTTGTTTAGCATATTTGGAAAGATTGCCCGTTACCCGATCATCGAAACGCATGCCGATTGCGATTAAAACATCGCATTCATTTTGCTTCATGTTAGGTGCGTAATTACCATGCATTCCCAACATTCCTTTATGAAGCGGATGATCTGCAGGAATCGAACCGAAGCCATGAATCGTTGCTCCTAATGGAATGCCCGTTTTTTCAATAAATTCTTTGAAAATTTCCTGTGCCCCCGCGATCTGAATACCGTGTCCTGCTAAGATCATCGGTTTCTTAGCTTCATTGATCAATTTTGCTGCGGCAGCTAATTTATCTTTCTTGGCTTTGGGCTTAGGTTTATACGAACGAATCTTCGGTCGTTTTTTATAGGTAAAGTCCAGTTCTGCAAACTGTGCATCTTTAGTAATATCAATCACTAC
>JBGCES010000692.1:0-5928 GCA_045106545.1 Saprospiraceae bacterium | reverse complement strand
GGACCATTGCAACAGATGGTTTTGTTTCTAAGAACAGCGCAGGATGCTAAATTGAGTTTAGAACGCTTGGGCGAAATTCACAGCAAAGAAAACGAAGAAGAAGATCGCGAAAATCGCACGGATGTAGTGCCTATTCAACAGGATATTCAGATTGAAAGACTTAGTTTTCGTTATAATCAGCTGAGTGATGATGTGCTGCAAAATATTAATTTGACGATACCAGCGGGTAAAGTTACCGCTATTGTGGGCACTAGCGGTAGCGGTAAAACAACTTTGGTCAAATTGCTACTCGGTTTCTACGAACCCACTCATGGTAATATCCGAATTGGTAATATTGCGTTAAAAAATATTGTAAAAAAGATCTGGCGATCGAAGTGTGGCGCAGTTATGCAAGACGGTTATATCTTCTCTGATACTATCGCTAAAAATGTAGCAGAAAGTTCCGATACGGTCGATAAAGATAAACTTCTACAAGCGGTACAAACTGCTAATATTCAGTCGTTTATCGAACAAATGCCTTTAGGTTACAACACCAAAGTTGGGCGTAAAGGCAATGGTCTGAGTCAGGGGCAAAAGCAGCGTTTACTCATCGCGCGTGCGGTTTATAAAAACCCCGATTTTCTCTTTTTTGACGAAGCAACGAACGCGCTAGATGCGAAAAACGAAAAGATTATCATGGAAAACATGGATCGCTTTTTTGCAGGTCGAACGGTCGTAGTGGTTGCGCATCGTTTGAGTACCGTGAAAAATGCAGATCAAATTGTCGTATTGGAACGCGGAGAGTTGATTGAAAGAGGAACACACGCAGAGTTAGTAGCAAAACGAGGATCATATTTTAATTTGGTAAAAAATCAGTTGGAGTTGGGTGGGTAGTTTTTAAACTTGCCTTTTTTTAAGTTGAAAAATACTGTTATGCAAATCGCCAATCAACATCTTGATGTACTCATAGTCGGCGCAGGACTTTCTGGTATCGGCGCAGCTTATCACCTCCAAACTAAATGTCCAGATCGATCTTTTGCGTTGCTAGAAATGCGTGAAAATATGGGCGGCACGTGGGATTTATTTCGCTATCCAGGTATTCGATCCGACTCGGATATGTACACTTTGGGTTACAATTTTCGACCGTGGAAAGCCGCAAAAGCGATTGCCGATGGACCTGCGATTTTGGAGTATATCAAGGATACGGCAAGTGAGAATCAAATTGATAAAAAAATCGCTTATCAGCATAAAATGATTGCCGCTAATTGGTCATCAGCAGACAAAAAATGGACAGTAAAAATTGCTCAATTAGCAACAGGAAAGGAAGTGGAGGTAAGTTGCCAGTTTTTATTAATGTGCAGTGGTTATTATGATTATGACCAGGGATATACGCCTGATTTTCAAGGGATTGAAAGTTTTAATGGACAATTGGTTCATCCGCAAAAATGGACGTCTGATATTGATTATGATAACAAAAAAGTTGTCGTTATCGGCTCTGGTGCGACAGCTGTAACGCTCGTACCAGAGTTAGCAAAAAAAGCAGCAAAAGTGACGATGTTACAACGTTCGCCGACTTACATTATTACCACTCCTTCGGAGGATGTAATCGCCAATTTCGCGAAGAAAATCTTACCTGCAAAAGTTGCTTACAAATCAGCCAGATGGAAAAACATCACATTGAGCATCCTCATTTATCAACTCGCTCGTCGCTTTCCTAATTTTATCAAAAGGCTCTTGATGAAACTGGCGCAAAAAGAATTGCCGGCAGAAGTAGATGTCAATGTACATTTTAATCCCAAGTACAAGCCGTGGGATCAGCGTTTATGTCTGATTCCTGATAGTGATTTGTATGAATCATTGAGTGATGGTAGTGCGCAGATTGTAACTGATCACATCCAGCACTTTACGGAAACGGGGATTCAATTAAAGTCAGGAAAACATTTGGAAGCGGACTTAGTCGTTTCCGCTACGGGTTTGAAAATGTTGATGCTGGGCGGAGCGACGATTTCGATTGATAATCAGACAATTAAGCCCGCTGATTTGTTTTGCTATCGCGGAATGATGTTCAATGGCATGCCCAATTTCGCCATGACTTTTGGCTACACCAACGCTTCGTGGACACTCAAAGCAGACTTGACTTGCGATTATGTTTGTCGCATTCTAAATTATTTCAAAAAGACAGGCGCGACCGTTGCTACGCCGATCATGAAAGAAGAATTGGACACCGAACCGCTACTGGATTTTAATTCAGGTTATGTACTGCGCGATATTGATAACTTACCAAAACAAGGCAGCAAAAAACCGTGGAAAGTGCATCAAAATTATGTGATGGATTTGATTAGTATGAAGTATAATAGATTGGAGGATGGGGTGATGGAGTTTGGCGAAAAAAAATAATTTTAAACCCACCCTTTTGAGCGGATTTAAGAACTAAAGATAAATTTATACTTTGTAAATTTTACTACTTGTACGGTCTACTTTTCCACTACATTTAAACGACTTTTATCACAACTTTTGAACTAAATAATCATGTCCAACCACTCCCTCATCATCGAAGAACGCGCCCGCGACATCGGCGGTTTTTTAGTCGGTCGCCTCATTCCTTTTCGCAAAAAACGCATGGTTGGTCCCTTCATTTTTATTGACCACATGGGACCAGCGGAGGTAAAACCGCCGAAATACATGGACATCGGGCAACATCCGCACATTGGATTATCGACGCTAACTTATTTGCTGGAAGGTGAAATGTTGCATAAAGACAGTCTTGGTACAGAACAATTGATCACGCCAGGCGCGGTCAATTGGATGACGGCTGGACACGGCGTAGTGCATACCGAACTTTCGCCAGAACATTTAAAAGATGGGCGTTCTTATCGAATGCACGGCTACCAAATTTGGGTAGCATTACCGAAAGATCAGGAAGAAATCGATCCGAGTTTCGTCCACGTCGAAGCGGATAAATTACCGCAGTGGGAAAGAGAAGGCGTACACTATAAATTGGTAGCGGGCAAAGGTTACGGCAAGGAATCGCCCGTTCCTGTTTTCTCCGATTTGTTTATGGTGGAATTGAAAAGCGAGTCGGAAGGCAATGTGGATACTTGCGATGATTTAAACGGCGAAATCGGTATTTGTGTAGTGGAAGGATATGTGATAGTAGGCGAAGAAAGAATCGAAAAAGGCAATATGCTCGTTTCTAAACAACGCGATAGTTGCTGTTTTACGATTGGCGAGAACAGCCACGTTTTTCTTTTTGGCGGCGAGCCATTTGCGGAGGAACGTCATATTTATTGGAATTTTGTGGCGACTTCTAAAGAGAAAATTAAAGCAGCAAAGGAACGTTGGGAACGACGAGCATTTCCGATGGTGGAAGGAGAGACGAGTTATGTGCCGTTGCCAAAGCGTAAATAAAGGAACTGCTTTCGTACGATGTCTTGGAGACATCGCACGTATTAACATTAGAGAAAAATAGTCAAAGAACCCCAAATTTTAATAAACCTACTCTTTCACCATCGGCAAAACGGTATTTCCACTTTCGGTGATAACTTCCACGCGGTAGATTCCTGCACTTAAATTATCTACGGCTATTTCAGATAAATTTCCAGCAAAAGTTTTCACTAATTTTCCACTACTATCCCAAACGCGCACCATCTCCAACTCGATATCGGTTTGAATATGTAACCTATCTTGGACAGGATTAGGCGATAAACGGACATTAGCTAATTGAACAGTAACGCTGGCTATTGGAGAAAAAGACGTTTCGCCACTTGCCGATTGCCATTGCAAGCGGTAATAGTGGACGCCATTCTTGGTTGGCGCATGTAGTTTCTGTTGGCGTTCTAACTCGTTATTGGATAAGGAAATTGTTTCCCATTCTCCTGTATGATTAGCGTGATTTAATTGTAACTGCTGTGCCACAGCGGTGGCAGGAATAGACCATTTTAAATGAATAAAAGGAGCAGTATAGGTCGCGTTTAAAGTATAATCAGCTACCGATAAAACGGTTTCGTTTACTAACGGGTCGCTGCCGTCGTTATGCTCTTGTAAATTATTTTTACCATCTTGATCGGGATCGTCCGTTGCTGTGTAGTGGTAACTTAATAGATTTTCTAGTTCCCAGTTGTCGTCCATTCCGTCATCATCCAAATCATCGCCTGTTCCGGTAAAAGAAGCTTCCGCTGGATTTAGAGTCGGCATATTAGCATTGACATCACGCAGATGATCACGCATCGCTACATACAGTTGATTAAAAATGGTAGGTTCGCTGGGGGCAATATTAGTCGTTTCACCAATATCTGTATCTAAATCGAAGAGTTCTAACGCACCCGTTTCATAGTTTACCGAAAATTTATATTTACCCGCCACCGCAGCAGAACGAGGTACTTTTGTCATATTAGAATAATGTGGTCCGTGAAAGAAAATGGGCGCGCTGCGCTGAAAAGATTGTTGGAAAAAAAGTGGAGCAATATTTTGTCCATCTAAATCCGCTGGCAACGTCGTACTTGCACCCGTCAAGGCTGCGATAGTCGGCAACAAGTCGTAGCCAACCACGGGTTCCGTTTCATAAGTATTGGCAGGAATATTTGGTCCTTTTACAATAAAAGGAACGCGAATTCCACCTTCATAAATATAAACTTTGCCTTGTTGCAAAGGGGCATTACTCGATTGTCTGCTTGCTGCGCCATTATCAGAAGTAAAAATTACATAGGTATTATTATCTAATCCCAAATTGGTAATTGCCGCTAATAACTGCCCCACACCCGTATCGGTATCTTCGGTCATCGCGGCATAATCTGCGGAAGTATGAATGCCATTAGGATCGGCGGGACGTTGGCTAGGATCATTGTATAAATCGAAAGTAGATTGTAAATATTCGACTCCAGTATGCACCGCATAGTGTGATAATTGTAGAAAAAATGGGTCTCCGTCTGTGTTTGCTTGCGTGATAAAATCAATGGCTTTAGTGGTCAAGCTAAAGATGTTTTTAGGATCAGCCTGTGCGTTTCCGCCATTATTACCTTCGTTGTTACTGGTTTCTCCATCGCTCTCGTCAAAACCATGATCGGCTGGACCATCGCTATTCAAGTGCCATTTTCCGAAATGGGCAGTCTGATAATTCATATTAGTCGATTTCAACCATTCGGCAATGGTTACATCCGCGAAGTCAATAGCGCGATTGGTGGTGGGATGAAGCAGAATGCGGTCATCGGAATTCGTATTTCCCGTTTCCGTAAATTGATTACGTGCGGTCGTTTGACCCGTTAAAATAGCGTTGCGGGAGGGGGAACACTTGGGTGCGGGGGCATAGGCTTGCGAAAAAATCATTCCTTGCTGCGCCATAGTCTGTAAGTTGGGCGTAAGGTAAAAACCGCTGCCCGAACTATGCGTCTGCGACATGGGAACTCCAGTTCCTGTCCAGCCCATATCATCCGTGAGAATAATTACAAAATTAGGTTGTGCGTAAGCGAAAAGGGGGAAGAACGCTAAGACGAAAAGTAAAAAGTGTGGCATAGAAAAATAATTTGCTAGTGAGAAAGATGTTCTAAAGACAAAGGTGCAAACAGAAAACCTACTGCAAAAGTAGATTTATTTGAATGATCGCGATCTTTTTTAGTAGATAATGGTTTTAATCAAAATGGAGATGGCAAAGAAGCGCTATAGTTTTCATACTACCTGGTGTAAATTGTGCGTTCTTAATTAGCTAAATAGTTATTTGTATTTTTATGATAACAGATTTCAGCAGTTGCTCTTATGCCAAACTATTAACCACAAATGACTAAGCATTTACTCGGCGGGCGGCAGGTATTGTATTGTTTGAGCGGAGCGAGTTTACAATACTAGAATTTTTGGTTACTTTTTTTTCAATTGTCTTGCGACAGAAAGTTGTGATTCTTAAAAAGACATAAAGTTGAGACTTGAGACAAGCGATTACAGATTTATTTCTAAAAAGTA
>JBGCES010000691.1:0-6793 GCA_045106545.1 Saprospiraceae bacterium | reverse complement strand
GTTGGCACAAATGCAGGATTATTCAATACTGAAGGTGGTTCTAATGTCTTTATTGGGATGGATTCTGGACGAGCTAATACAACTGCGGATGATAATACTTTCGTTGGTAAAAATGCAGGCTTATTAAATACCGAAGGCGCTTCCAATTCATTCTTCGGGAAAAGTGCGGGTGATTCCAATACCTCGGGCGGATTTAATACTTTCATTGGTTTTAATGCCGGCTCTGGAAATACCAACGCATCGTCAAATACCTTTATTGGATCGGCGTCGGGAAGTACAAATTCAACGGGTACTTTAAATACCTTTATTGGTGATAACGCGGGTTCTTTCAATATGTCTGGTAGTCGTAATACCTATATTGGAGTAGAGGCTGGGAATGACAGTGGTGATAATTGGGATAAGTCGATTGCTATTGGTTATCAAGCTACGGTCGATTGTAATAACTGTGCTGTGATTGGTGGCACGAGTACGAATCAAGTAAATGTAGGCATTGGCACGAGTGAACCGATTGCTGATTTACACATCAAACAGGCTTCGGATGAACCAACGACAGGAGGTATTCGATTACAGGCAAATATTCTTGATGCAATTTATTGGAATACTTTTGTGGACGCATCACAGGATTATAGCTTCGCCTATCAAGGTAATCTAAGAGCGTTTATTGAAGATGGTAGCGGCTCTTTTTCGATTACTTCCGATAAAAGATTTAAAAAAGAAATCACTTCTTTAGGAACCGTGTTGGACAAAGTACAGCAGTTAAAACCAGCGCAATATTATTATAAAAATGCGGATAAACCAACGCGCAAATCGTGGGGATTTATCGCTCAGGAAGTAGAAGAGATCTTCCCCGAAATCGTAACAGAGAAAGATGGATATAAAACCTTGGTCTATGATGATTTCGCGATTTTAGCCATCAAAGCTATCCAAGAACTGTCGGCAGATTTAACCACCCAACAAAACGAAAATGCCGCACTAAAAGAAGAAGCCGCGGTACAGCGAGAAATTGATGCTGCACAACAACAGCAGATTAATGAACTCAAATCCCTAGTGGAACAATTATTAACTAAAAATGCCACTTCTGCTGCCGAAAATCAATACGTATTACCACTCGAAGCCGAAGTGCGTTTAGCACAAAATCAACCCAATCCTTTCCGCGAAAACACCTTGATTGACTACTTTATCCCAGCTAATATTCAACATGCCTTCTTGCAAGTCACCGCGCAAGACGGAACGGTTATCGGTACGGTACAAATCACCGAGATGGGCAAAGGACAAGTCACGATTCAATCGAAAAACTATCCTGCTGGGACTTATTTTTACTCTTTAATTTTGGATGGAGAACTGCAAGAAACCAAACGGATGATCTTGACTAAGTAATTAAGGAGTTAAACAAGTTTATTAAGTTGATAGAGTTAATTGGTTAATTAAGTTAATACATTGAAAATCAATAGTTTGAACTTCTAAACTAAATCAACTTAATTACTAAATAAACCTATCAACCTCCTTATTACTTTTTTGCTTTAAAACGATGGAAATAGATAGCTACTCCCAGCAATGGAAGTAGCTATTTTTTTGTCTCTATATTTTCACCACTCGCTTCAACGCCCGTTCATCAATCTTCACAAAATAAGTCCCGTTCTCCAATGCTTCCATAGACAATTGTACTCGATTCTCACCTTTACCAAAACGGATATATTCCACCGCCACGATTTGCCCCAACGTATTGAAAATTTCAATGGTCGTATCACCTGTTTTGGGCGCAATAAACGTAACTGTAAAATCATCGCGCGTCGGATTAGGAAAGACTTTCACGCCCATCGCCACTTCATCAATTAAGATGGATTGGATATTGCTATGCTCTATCGCATTCGTATTGCTATTTTGCCAACTAATGCGGTAATAATTTTCTCCATTAATAGGTTCATTATCAATGAATTGTAGACGATTTTCATCACCATTGACTTGCCCAATGGCTTGCCAGTCTTTACCCGTTGTACTACGTTCAATCGTATAAAAATCAATACCTGCTGTCTGTGTTTGCCATTCTAGGAGTACTTTAAAATCAGCGGTCAGCGAAGCTTGAAAACCTAAATCATATACTGCCAGAACCCCTTCTTGATAAAAAGCAAAATCAATGGTCATATTACCCGAGGGGTCGAAATTGAACCAATCGTCTTCACGGTCGCCATCGTTGAGCGGCTCGCCGTCTGCGGTGAGTTCAATAATACCTGAAAAAATATCGGTGAAGGGTTCGCCCGTAGCGTTATTATCCAGATCAGTATCCGTATTAGGATCGGTGGTAAATATGGGGATAGAAGTCATATTTTCTAAAGGTTCGCCTGGCCCCCAATTATCTACTTGCCACACAAATACGCGATAAAAACCTGGTTCTAATCCGCCAAAACTATAATAGCCATTGACATCCGTTTTGACTACACTGCTAAAATTGGTTGGATTACCGTCGCCGTCTTCGTCTGTCCAGAGTACCATCGAAACATCCTTGATGCCGGGTTCATTATTATCATCCATGCCGTTGCGATTGAGGTCGTTCCACACGCGATTGCCGATGGTATTTGAACCTATAGTACGCGTACCATTATAGTCGTATTCTGCTTGGAAAGTTGCCCCATCCATAAAGTTGGCAGCGGTAATATTATGTGGCGCATAATTGATGTTTCCTGGGGTAGGATCGTTTGCACCGCGTACGCAAAAAGGGCGATTGTATAATTCTACCTTGGTTAGTTCTTTATCCGCAGGCACTACTAACGAATAACTGATCACATCTCTACGAAAAATTCCAAAACCTTCATTGTAAGGACTACGCTGATAAGAATGATAAGGATTCAGCGCGTAACGAACAGTGCCGTCCGTAAAGGTCATTTTGAACGTGATATCGCGAGCTTCCCATAAAAAATCATCGTAAGGAGCCGTTTTGAGTAGTGCAAACGTAGCTGGATCGGTTGGGTCAACTACGGGCGGAATTGTACCATTAAATTCGATTGGGCGATAAACGATGTTGGCTTGTGCTTGGGTTTCGTGGGCACTTCCGTAAATGAGGTAAGCATCGCGATTTAACTGCTCTTCACCAGGCATCCGAAATTCCTCTTCATAATTGAGAAACTGTGGTTGTTGTGGGTCGCGCGTATATACCCGTTCTCCATTTTGCAAGGAAACGGTTGGGAATCCATTTTGCACGCTGAACTGATAATCGCGCATCTGTCCACGGTCGCTGACTTGCCCCGCTTGTACCGCTCCACCTACCAAATAACGATGCATTGCTAATGCTGAGAAATCTCCAAATCCGTCCCATGGACCTTCGCTATTTGAGCGTTTTTCTAAGCAAGACGCATTGCGCTGCATGGCATCACTTCTTTCGCTACCGTTATTATTTCCGACTTGGCAAGTGGGGTCGATAAATTCATAAATGTCTTGAATAAAATTCCAAGTTTCTCCGCGTCCGCCCGATTCTCCCGTATCTCCACCATAAGGATACAAGTATTGATACACTTCTGGATTTTCGATTTCCCAATTATTCCCCCAGTGTGGCAGACTTAGTGCATGACCTAATTCGTGGATAAATACATCTGTATAGTCGAAGCTGACAAATACACCGCCGCCACCCCAGCCGCCTGGAGCAAGATTTAAAGTGTTTCCAAAATAAATAGTTGATTGACTATCGCCCGTGCTATTGTGCATATGACCCAGTGCTTCCACCGCAATAGAGTTAATAAAACCGTCGTCTTGCACGCCGTTGCTGCCCACTTGTGAACGACTAGTTAAACGTACCATTTGCTCCACGTTGCCACTAGCGACCACTTCTGGATAGACCAGTGTTTCGGGAAAAACCCCAAAACGAATCGTACTAGCAGGAATCGCAGAGGCAACTTCCTGTAAGAAATTTTGAAAGATAGGATGATTATGCGGTGAAATATTATAATCCATCACATCCATATTCACCATTACCAAATTCAATTCCGTTTTTGGACCAATTTTTAATTGCGCGGACGTAACTGTTTGACTTTGATTACCTGCGGTAATGATTAGACTCAAACCCTCTTTGACCCAACTTTTGGGTAAAGTAACGGAGAAGTAATCCGAGAAATTAGGCGCATTTAAATCGATCTGATTGGTCAGATTTGCTGGACCAGCTAGACATAACGTACCTAACGAATTTCCATTAAAACGCCCTTCCACTTGCACATCGGACGCAGTTCCACTTCCCGTCACTGCGACTTGTAACAAAGCCGGACGATGCCCGATAGTAAAGAAAAAAGGATGATTGATTTCGTGGCGATGCGTCTGCGCCATGAAAATACCATCAATAGTAGCTGTGTTATTTTGCGCACCTGTACAATTGCCTTGGTCGTTAGGTTCAGCAAAGACGTACTCTTGAAAATTATAGGAATTGGGTAGCGCTAGGTTGGTATTATTCTGAATAGTACCTAAAGAGTTTTGAGCCTGCAAGCAATTCAAAGTGAGCAAGCAGATACAACCTAAAAAGGTGATTAATCGCATACGATTAGGTTTTAGAGATGTGAGGAGAATGATAGATGAGAGGTCAGAAGTCAAAAAAAAGTGGAGAAAGGAAAAATTAAAGGTATGCAGAAATTAAATGCAAGATGGAGATATTAATACTTTTGATGTCTGCATAAATGCATTTTTACCACTAATGATGATTTTTATTAAATATCAAAATTCTAACAACTCGCGGTAAACCATATCCACTGGCAATCCCATAATATTGGAGTACGTTCCTTCGATTTTATTGATTTTGCATAAGCCAATCCACTCTTGAATGGCATAGCTACCTGCTTTATCGTATGGCTGATGGTTTTTGACATAAAAATCAATCTCTTCAGTGGTTAGAACATCGAAGTACACTTTTGCCCTACCAGAAAAAACAATTTTTTTATTTTTAGAGCAAATACAGACGCCCGTGATGACTTCGTGCATCTGTCCTGATAGCTGTTCTAAGATGTGAACAGCGTCGTCATAATCCTTTGGTTTTCCGAAAATGATGTCCCCTAAAACGACTATGCTATCTGCCGCTAATAAAATATCATCTTCCTGTTCTAAAAAATCGGCGCAAGCATCCGCTTTTAGTTCGGCGAGGTATTGAGCGACCTCGGTAGTCGGTAAGTCAGGTGGATAAATTTCTTCCACATCCTTAGTGCGAATTTCAAATTCAAAACCTGCTTCGCTCAAGAGTTGTGAACGACGAGGTGATTTACTGGCGAGAATTAAACGGCGGTTGAAATTATTCATAGAGTAATGTTGTTTAAAAAGCGGTAAAGATAATGATAATCAGTGGACGGTGATTTCGTAGAGACGTTTGAAAAAACGTCTTATGCCACGTTTGGCAATTCATATAATGGCGATACCGAATAGATGTTAGACGTTTTTTCAAACGTCTCTACGAGCTGGATGAAAAACTTTTAAACTACATTTACACCCTTTATAAACCCAATCAACCCAATCAACGAATCAACTCAGTTAACTCATTATTTCTATGCGGATTCTATTTTTAAATCAAACCCACACTGTTCTTCCAGATGGACTACGAGCGTTGGGACATGAAATCATCGAAAATATAACGGATGATTACCATTCGGTTAAATCGCAAATATCTGATTATCAAGGGATTGTGTTTCGGAGTCGGATTGATGTAGATCGTGAATTTTTAGACGCAGCTCGACATTTAAAGTTCATTGCGCGGGCGGGCGCGGGATTGGAACATATTGATACGAACTACGCAGCACAGATTGGCGTACCGATACTTTCATCGCCCGAAGGCAGTAGCGATGCGGTTGGCGAACACGCCTTGGGCATGCTCTTGGGATTGGTGCATAATTTGACGCGCGCGGATCGTCAAGTACGAGCAGGGGAGTGGATTCGCGAAGGGAATCGGGGTATTGAATTGGGTGGAAAAACGGTTGGAATTATTGGCTATGGGAACATGGGTAAATCATTTGCCCGCAAGATTAGCGGCTTAGGTGTCAAGACGATTGCGTATGACAAATTTAAAATCAACTATGGCGACGATTTCGCGCAAGCCGTAGATTTACCGACCATTTTTGAGGAAGCGGATATTGTAAGTTTGCACATTCCTTATTTGCCAGAGAACCATCATTTTGTCAATGCGGCATTTTTAGCGGCTTTTAAAAAACCGATTTTTATCGTCAATACGGCACGAGGAATTGTCTTAAATACCGCTGATTTAGTGCAACATTTACAAGCGGGAACGGTGCGTGGCGCAGCTTTAGATGTGTTGGAATACGAAGAAAGTTCGTTTCAAAAAATGTCTTTGGACAATATGCCAGCGCCTTTCCAATACTTAAAAAAAGCGGATAATGTGGTGCTTGCGCCGCATATTGCGGGGTGGAGTGTGGAGTCGCGGAAAGGGCATGCAGAGGTGTTGTTAAGGAAGATTAAAGAAATCATTTAACGTATGGAAGGAATTATTTTTATTGGACTTCAAGGAAGTGGTAAATCAACTTTCTACAAAGAAAAATTCTTTGATAAGTATCTACGCATCAGCATGGATATGTTGAATACGCGTAATAAGGAGCGACAAATTTTAGAGAAATGTTTGGATTTACAGCAGTGCGTAGTTATTGATAATACAAATCCTACTCGTGAAGTAAGAGCAAGCTATAGTGAGAAATTTCACCAAAAAAAGAATGGAGATTCATTTCCAACCGATGTTTATGTATATCGCATTTCAGTACAAGGGGAAGACTTTTTAATAATCATTTGGAAAGATATCACAGACCAAAAACATTTAGAGGCGTTG
>JBGCES010000690.1:0-7826 GCA_045106545.1 Saprospiraceae bacterium | reverse complement strand
GGCGGAACCTTTGTTCGGTGCTGTTTAACTTCTGCCTGTTCGGTAAATTCAGGATCAATTAATCCTACCTCTTCTTTATCCCGCAGTATTTCTATGATTAGCTTTAATTTGAATAATGTTTCCGTAAAACTCGGTGTGCCATCTACGTAATTTTGTAAAGAAATCAATTTAGTACGACTTTTGGGCGGCAATAAAAAGTACGTATTCGCCGCAATGATGTTGGTGCTTTTATTGTGTGCTACCAACTCCTGTAACGTGATTTCGATTTGAAATTGTTGTTGATAGCGATTGACCAAGGTGGTAAGGGTATCATTAGGGTTAATGGTCAAACGATTGCCGTTTACATTCACTTCGCTACCCTCGCGTAAAAATCCGACTAAACCCGTGTTCGTCTCCGCGATATTTTCTTCCGTTAAATGGAATTGGTGTGCTAGATCGTGTAAACTAATATCGCTAACGTCTTGGGTTTGCGGTAGTGGACATGCCAAGTAGGCATTTGATCCCAGTATATCTGTATCATCTTTGATCGCGTCCGTCAATTCGGCTAAAGAAATGATCTTGTCGTATTGCGTCGCAAAACGATCAATCACCATTTGGAAAGAATCCTTTGATTTTATTACACCCGTTACGCCATCCACTGTAACCTCTTGTTTGGATTGAAACAAATAAGGAATATAGCGATTCGTTTCTGTCAATTCATGTACGTCTATGTCAAAGTGATCCGCAATCGTATTTAGCGATTCATTGGAACGCGTAGCGTAGGGAACATAATTGTCAGCAAGTGCTGTGGATGGAATCGTTAGCAAGGCAGGAATAACAATGTTGCTATCAGTGCGTAATTCCGTAGTCGCATTAGCAGCGAATAATTCTCCTACGGTCAAGCCATACGTATTGGCAATGTTTTCTAAGCGATCATTGACAAAACCAGCAGGTTGTTGATTAAATAAATGGAGCGATTCCCCTGCCAAAAGCAGATTGGGGATGGTCCAGTTTTCCGTCTGATTTCCATTTTTATCTAATAGGACGCTTAAAGTGTCCCCCGTTTGGGTAACATATTCATTGATTTGGAAAACAGCATTTGTAATAATCAAGCCTTTGACCGATTGGATCGCAACGGCAATATCAGCGATAGTAAAATGGGCAGGAATGCTAGGATCATCCCGTTGTGCCAAGCGGTTAAACTGATCGGTAATATCTAATAAAGAATCATTTTCAGTAGTCGTATATTGATAAATACCAACGTATAATTCAATACCTCCTGCAATGATGCCTGCTTGCTCATTGAGTACGGTTAAACCACTGACTGTAACGTTATTTACCTGAGCAATTTTTAATAAATTATTATTGGCAACATCCTCCGCTTCTGGATTAACAAAAACAATATAGGGCGTGACCTTTACGATAATATTTGCGGTTAATTTTGTCGATGGATTATTTTCTAACAGATCAGTAACTGTAAATGCAGTATTACTAATTCCGCTCGCCGTCTCTATGACCGAATCAACGGTTTCATTGCGAACAACGACTAAATAATATGGAATTTGCACCGTTCCACTAAATAAATCAGTCGATTGAACTTGTGCATTAACCTCGGCTAATTTGGAATAGTCAATGCCGTAAGTTGCAATAATAGTTGCTAAATTATCTTCATTAGAAACAGGGTACTGGTAATTGTTTATTCGCTGTGCTGCCGCCAAAAATGTATAGACCGCATTGAGATAAGTAATAAAATGACGTTTGTGCGAAGAACTGTAATCCACCCCCAAAGTAGAGACCAAACGCACATCTACGTCCGTTTGCTGTAGCTGATACCAAATTTGTTGATAGCGTGCTAAATGCGCACTCGTATTTCGTATCGCTTGCGCATAACCCATACCGTTACCAGGCAAATAATTATTAATTTGAAATTCAAAATACAAATCCAATACGGGCTGTGGATCGTTGTCACTGAATGGTCTAACTAGATAAGAAGAAGTGATGCCTGGCCATTGTCCAAAACCAATCACCTCGTCGTAATATCCCACGGGAACGGATAAATCAGCAAACGACGCCCCCTCTTCCTGCCCTAAACGATTACCAAATAGATCGTGAAAATCGAAGGCAAAAGTTGCCTTGCCAAGCCCTTGATTATTATGGTAAATACCCGCATAAGGGTCTGCTTGCACAGGCGGTAAAGCAGGGCAATTAGGGACAGCCGATGTTTTAGCAAAGGTAGCAATAGGTACAAGTTGGTGGTAATATCCATTGTGCGAACCAGACTTAGTTGGACCAATGGGTAGCCCTTCGATGCTGCCATTAAATTGTTGATTTTCTACTAAGTGATAACCCAGCAAACTGTACAAAGAGCGCGTTTTTTCCGTTGAGGTTTCACTCAAATAATCTGTATTAGCAGGTAAATTCCCTGTCACTTCAAAACCGACATTACCCGCTGGCACAGTTGCAATTCGTACCGCATCAGAATGGTCTTCGGCAGCAACAAAAATATCGTGTAATCCTGCATCAATGTTATCACCCACAATGGCGCAGTTGACAAAATTGAGTAGCGTTCTATCGGGTTGAGTGGCATCAGTTTGGGGGGCTAAAGTAACCAAAAGCGACACTTCTGCTATCCCTGATTCATCAAAGGTAGTAACGGGAATTCCGCCTCCATCCAACGCTTTAACGTAGTACAAATGATAACCACCTTCCATCACCACAAATGCTTCCCAAAGGTATTTCATAAAGGAAATCGAATCGTTGAAGGTAGCATGATAATCGCCCAATGCGGGATTGGGTTCGGTGCCTCCATCATTGGTAGAAAGATTGGTTTTTAGTAAAAAAGTAGCTTCTTCGGCGACTACATCAGACATTAATCCAGTCGAATTAATATCGGTAGCATTAGGCGCGTATAATAAATGCGCTTGAGGCGCAACACCTCCAAGTGAATTTGCATAAATCCACAAAGCTTCCAAACGATCCGTATTACTATTGGATGCACCAACGATTTCGTATGTATTGGACAAATATTCATCCGATTGATTCGGATCGGAAACGAGTCGAATTTGAAAAGAAATATGGGTCGCCCAAGCGTAGCGATCAACCGTAGGGTAATCATCATCCGTCACGGCTGGATCAAAACGATACAACTGGAACGCTTGTTCATTAAATTTGCCTCTACCCACTTGATGAAATAACGCCTTGGGGAAAAACCAAATACTCGGTTCGCCCGTCGCTGGTATAGAACTATTAGCGGGGTTAGGCAGCGTTAAATTTTCGGAAGTCTGCCAGTGTGCATAAGTAGGCAAATCGTAACGTCGAGGATGTTCTTCGAAAAGTGGCAACGCCCGTGGTGGTGTAAAATCAGGCGTAAAAGTGGTAGATGGGAAATTCTGATTATTGTTATCTAATGCTGTGAATAAATTCGCAGCATCCGCCAGCGTAATTTGTGTATAAATAATTGCGCCAAAGGGCAATGGATCTACCCAATTAATTTGTGGATTTAACCCCTGAATATTTGGATAAGCAGCACTCAGCGAGTTGACCGTATCGTCTCTTTGAATGATATAGCTATTAGCAAAATTTAACCAATTGTTAGACTGTTCCCGACTTTTAAATTCAATATTAATGGGTTCATTTGGTGCAAATTCTGCTGCTGAAAATTGCTGTCCCGTCAAATCATAAATACTATAAAGCGGTGTATCGCTAGTAAATTCATTATTCGCACTATTGTCCCATGGCAAACGCAATCCGTAAAGCAAAAAGCGCGAAACCATCGCAGCAATTTTATTGCTGTGTCCATTATGAATAATATTCTCTTGTAAAGCAGCGATAGATAGTTGCGGTACATTTTCTACCGTTAATATCGTATCTGCTGGGAAAATATCGACTTGATTTTCAATGCCTAAAGCCAGTTCCTCAATCGTAATATTGTAGTAGGCGGCAATAGAAGTCAGCGTTTCACCTTCCGTTACAACATGTTTGATGGTCGGAATTTCGAGGACGGCGAGTGGATTAAGTAGATTTATCGCTGTTCCAATTGCTTTGGTCACTAAACTATCGTGATAGGTAGTGAATTTTTTAATAACGGTTGGGTAATCATCTGTGGACTGCAAGGTGTAAGCAATCGCAGGAATTTTGTAAATACCACCTAGACCAATCGGGCCAATTGCCCGTGCATAATCCATTAGCTCAGGGGTAGGATTTTGTTGTAATGTAAAATAACCTGCAATCAACGGTAAAGAATCGTAAGGGCGAATTGTGTAAGTACGCGCTGTATTTTCATCATCATTCTGATAACTACTAGGTATATTTAAGGAAATACTAAGCTGATTTTCATTACCCGTAGCCGCATCTACTTCGGCAAAGATTCGACTAAAATCAATCGTTGGATTGAGGTCGATAATGGTCTGTCGATACCAACTAAATTGGGTTTGATTTAGTTCTGCCAAAGAAGTACGACAGGTGAAAAATGCCGCTAAGAAATATTGTTCTTTATCTTCGGCATGATTGGCGTAGTAAGAAAAATAATCTTTTATCTCACCGCCTTCCATTTTTGCGATAGTAATGGTCTGTCCATTCGCAAAAATATCTGGTCGATATTCGTTAACTGTTAGAATATTAAAAGCAAGATTACTGAAGTCTAAATGAAATTTATCTCCAATGCTGTTTAAACTATCGCCACTCGCTACTTGGTAATGAATACCACGAATATCTAATTGAATTCCTGTGCGTAGCGGCTGGTCTTGATTACTTAAAGCAACGTCAGCAACAGTTACGCCATAGTGGATTTGTAAAGTCTGCCCTGGAGCGAGCGTAGCATCCAATGCTAAACCATTGATCTCGGCTACAGCCTCAGGGAAAACACTATAATGTTCTGCTACACTCGTAATCGTATCGCCTTTTTTGACGGAGTAATTTAAAGTGACGCGCGGAAATTCAGACGCATTGGCAATGCCAAATAACGATTGGTTAGCTTGAACGGGGTAAGGAAATTCTTGCAATAAATTAATCGACTCTTGCACAGCGGCTTTCGCAATCATGCCAAAGTAGTCCCTGAAAATCATCGTTGCCATCGACTCACTGGCAGTAGAATCTGTATCATCATTTGTGGAAACGTTAATAAATGGTCGGTCAGCAACTTGGCTGGAGTAATCAATCGAGAGTTGGTCAAAATAAGCATTAATTGCTGCTTCATAATCTGCCGAAACGATATTTTTATCCCAAAAAGCAACCTCGTCGAATCCGCCTACCGACATGAGCAATTCTGGAATCATCGGAAAAATAGTCGCACTGGCAGCATTGGCAGGCGTACTAGCACTATTATTAGTCGGTAAGGCACGAATAATAAATTCGTAATTATTTTGTAGAAATGCCTTTATATTTTCGTAGCTAAAACCAGTATTTTCGGCACTATTCGTATCTAATAATTCGTGTATAGTTTCTAGTTGCAATTCATTAACCATGCTTTCACTCGCGCCCAAATATGCGTTGAGGGCATAGCGCAACATACCTTGCACCAATAAATTGAAGGGCGTATTAGCTGGATCGTCTCCGCTGATCATTTGTGCCGCTGCTGCCGTAGTCGCGTCAACGGGAATTGTGTTTTCGGCAAAGAGCAGCATATTGATTTGATAACCAATTTCCGTATTTCCTGCCTCGTTGTATTGCAAGGTCGTAGGATCGGCGACGGTCGGATTGGGTAGTAGCGACAATTGTACTGTTTGCACAGAATTAAATACGCAGTCAGAACTAAAATAGAGTCTAGGCGTAGTCTCTACTTTTGCCTGAGTAGTGCGAGAAGCCCGTAAGCGTTTCGCTTGACGTTCTGATAATAACTTACTCAACTTTCGTCGTCCGAAACGGCGGCGGTGTGGACGTTGCATCCGTAAACGCGGTGTCCGTTTTGCCGCTGCAATGGCATCCGCATCGCTATTATCCCGTTCGCCCAATCGCCAGGGCGTACGCCTTGGTGCGCCGATAATGAAGGAGGCGGAAAGTTCTTCTTCAAAAGAAAAATTGACGGTAATAAAAGCCACTTTGGCGGAAGCTTCAATTTCAACGCTTACCTTAAATTCAATCTCAATGGGGGCGTAGGCTTCTATGGTCAATGTGGTGGAAAGTCGTGCCGTGACGCTTACATCCACCTTAATTACTTTAAAATCCACGTAACCAAATAGCTTACCAACTAGTGCCACCGTTCCTTGCAACCAATAGTACATCGGGTCAGGCGAGGAAGTATCATCAGGGTTGTACCATGCTAAGCAACCTTCTAAAATGCCCTCTACGGTCAGCGTCAAACCTGCTTTAAGTACGCCTTTGTTGAAGGTCTTTCCGAGTCCAATTGATAGACCTAAACCCGCTTCGATGACGGGGCTGAATGTACCATTGCTAATCGTAGGCACACGGTCGGAAGTCGCGCCGTTAAGGGACGCAAAGTAGAAACCTCCGTAGCCGATGTAAGGGAAAACTTGCAAACAGAAAGAGTCTGTAAAATCGCCATTGACGGGAAAGCCGAGATCAACTTTGAAATTGCCGTTGGTGAAAATTTCTAGTTTAAGCACGGGTAAAGTGACCGAAACCTGCCCAAAATCCAACTGACGGAACGCATCAGGAACGCGCAATTCAATTTTGAACACACCAATATCGTCTGTTACTTTGATGTACAGCACTTCAAATTGCAAGCCCGCCAATGCTCCCGCTCGTTCGCCCGATAGCCCCAACGAAACGCCGTACAACTGCGGATCATTGAAAACAAGACTCAATGACAGCATCCGAATCAACTCAATATCTAACCCAAATAACCATTTGCTATTTTCATTAAAACTTAAACCCGTCTGCTGCGTCAGCGGATTTTGTTCGGCATCTTCTACGGGTTGCATGCTGGCTTTGAGCGCGTCTATTACTTCGATGACGTGATTAAACTGCTGCACATTATCCATCGCTACGTGCTGACCGATGCCTAAATATTTGATTTTGAATAACGCCAATTCGCTAGACGGCACAGCGGGCGCAGGATCGTCCAATAAATCCCAACCCACTGGATTGTTGATGTCGTAAGTCTGGTCTAGTAAGCGACCAGTGTATTCAAACATGACTTTGCCCTTACCGCGCACGACGCAGTAGGTTAAACTCAAAGTATCAATCCGTGCAAAAACAAAATCGCGGTGCAATTCATAGACTACGCCGACCGCTTCCGTCGTCAAATTGACGAGCAACTTAATGTCTTTAAAATTAATTTGATTTAAAATCGTCCAAGGCGCAGTCAACGCAAAATCTGCATCGGGATCAGCGAGATTGACGAGGTATTCTACGACTTCGCCAAAGGTCAAATCACCCAAGCCGATTTCTAAAAGTACCTCTTCGTTGGATTCACCAATATTGCGTCGCAGTAAATCGGCGATTAATTCCAATTTGCGAAAGCGAATGCTAAATTCAATGGTATCCGTATTGGGCGCGAAACTGTATTTGACTTTGGTGAGGAAATCGTTGATGGCGAAGCTGCCGTAGATGGAGCCGCGTGTATCATGCTCATCCGTATCGGCAACTTCATCGTAGCCAGAAATATAGTTTTCTAGGTTGATACCCGCCAAGATATACGGTCCACCTTGCGGAAAAATATCAACATTCCAATAAGTGCTGACTTCGCCCGAGAAATCATACGTTTTTTTTGATAAATTACTACTGAAATATAATTTGTTGACTTCTACTTGTGGAATATATTGCGAATGGAAGTCCAGAAATTCTCCTAAAATATCATTTAATGATAGCTTTTCATCTTTTTCTAAAAAGAAAGAAAACAACCAATCTTTATTCTCACTATAGCTAGCGACGACCATCCAATACGCATC
>JBGCES010000069.1:0-1935 GCA_045106545.1 Saprospiraceae bacterium | reverse complement strand
CTGCGGTCAGACTGATGTAGTAAGTGCCAATTGGAACTTGGGTGGGATCGCCTACGGCACCCGTTAATCCAGCATCCGTAAAATATGCCAAAGTACCCGCATCACTCCCCACCGTTACTGAAGCTGAAGTCAGATCAGCCGTAGCTGATGGACAAATCGCCACAGGATCATCTATTATCAAAGTGGGTGGATTATCCACTACGGCAGTGGCAGTAGCCACGATAGCACAATTGCCTACCAAAACACTAATGACGTCGACATTACTTAAAGTATTGGTCGTATAGGTATCACTTGTTCCGTCTTGTAAACTTTCTCCATTATCCACTACTCCATTTTGGTTAGCATCAGCGAAGAAGTGATAGTTACTTTCATTAGCGGGGGTAGCGGTAAAGGTGATATCATCACCCGTACAGGCTGCGCCGTTGCTAGTCAAAGCGGGACTGATATTACAAGCAACGCAGTTTTGTTCGGGGTTGGCTATCCAGTTGCTGGTATTGCCTGTCAAGGCAAAACTATTAAGCGTACCATTATAATTACCAGTATGGTCGGTCAACGTAGTTTGTCCAGTATTATCACCTGCGGCGGTTGCATTGTCGTTATTGAAATCGTAGTAAGCCAATAAGCCGCTAGAGTTAATTGGCACTACGGTGTATTTGTAGTCATCAATTTCGGTAGCGGAACGGGCGTAGTTCCAAAAGCGCAATTCATCCATTTCGCCGTCGAAAGTGGAGAAATTAAACTGAGTACAATCATTTAAACCGATGGAGATATCGGTACTGTTATTTAAATCAGCGTTTATAGTGGCTTGCGCTCGTTGGATGCCGTCAACATATAAAGTAGTAACACCATTGGCTCTGGTAATTGCAAAATGGTGAAAGAGGTTGTCAGCCACATCCAAGTTGTCAGCAAGTAATGCTCCACCGCTTCCACCTGCGCCTCTTAGGTCTACACTCAGGTAGCCACTGGGATTAATTTGAAAATCCCAATAGCTGGAATTAGTGAGGCAGACCGGTCTTTTTGATAAAAAAAACATTCTACGAACAGCAGTTTTTACTTGCATTTCTATTGTAAAGTCACCTGTTCCAAAATTACCTAGAGCGCCCGGAATACTTACATTGTCATCAGTCCCATCAAATTGTAAAGCAAGTGTCTTTTCATCTATTATCCCATTTCCGTTATCGTCAATGTTGTTGGTGCAGTCTTCAGCCATCCCTGAAGTAGAATACAATTCAGGTAGAACATCTGCAATAATATTTGACCTAATTCCTGATAAATTTAAGTTGTTAGGTATGGCTACCAGATATGCTGTTGCTGTATTGTTCAACCCAGTTATCGTCGTATTGTCGCCATTAGCTTGTCCCTGCTCAAAATCGTAATAAGCCAGCAATCCGTTTTCCGTTCCTTGTGGTTCGCTGGTCACATCTGTCGCGATTTCCGATGCAGAGCGCTGTATATTCCAAATTTTCACATCATCCAAACAGCCTTTAAAATGACTGAATAGCCCGTTTGTACCAGCACCCAGTATTAATGGGTAATCTTCGTTATCATCTGGTACTTTCGGGTATTGATTTTGCATATTAGCATTCCACTCCAGAGTCTGACTATACTGACCATTTATGTATAAACTTACTGCCTCATTATTAGTGTCACGTACTAGAGTAATGTGACGCCACTCGTTGGTTGGTAAAACAGCACTGAAGGTGAAGTTTACCGTAGCTTGATAGCCATAACCGTACGCAGTATGAGTATAGCCAATCTGATTACCACGTAAGGAGATTTCAAATTCAGTTCCATTTGAAATCAATATTTGAATCCCCGTCGTCCTTTCGGGCTTTACCCAAACCGATACGGTCAAATCATTGGCTATATACTGTCCATTCTGTGCGATAGTGAGATAATCGTTTACACCATCGAAGTTCATGACCCGATGACAAT
>JBGCES010000689.1:0-6703 GCA_045106545.1 Saprospiraceae bacterium | reverse complement strand
CTTTTACCGCATCTTCACCCATCGCTTTGCGCACAGCAGGAGTTAAAACGGCACTCGGCGCTTCTTCTACTACTTTCTGGTGACGACGCTGCACAGAACATTCGCGCTCAAATAAATGCACAACATTACCATGCGTATCAGCAAGGACTTGAATTTCAATGTGACGTGGTGAACCTACGTATTTTTCAATAAAAACCGCTCCATCACCAAACGCACTAATCGCCTCACTTACTGCGCGATCCATCTGCGATTCAAACTCATCTACGTTATTTACAATGCGCATTCCTTTTCCTCCACCACCAGCAGAGGCTTTGATCAGAATGGGAAAGCCAATTTGCTTTGCCACTTTTTTGGCAGCAGCCACATCGGTAATTGCTTCGTCCACGCCTGGTACCATTGGAATGTCGTATTTCTTAACGGCATCTTTAGCAGCTAATTTGCTACCCATCACGCGAATAGCGTGTGGTTTTGGACCAATAAAAGTCAAACCTGCATCTGTCACGGCTTGCGAAAAATTAGCGTTTTCACTTAAAAAACCATAGCCTGGATGAATGCCATCTACGTTTAATGCTTTCGCTTTTTCGATAATTTTATCAGCTAATAAATAGGACTGATTGGAAGGAGGAGGGCCCAAGAAAACCGCTTCGTCTGCGAACTGTACAAAAGGCGCATTCCGATCTGCTTCGGAATAAACAGCGACCGTTTTGATGCCCATATCGCGTAGAGAACGCATGACGCGGAGGGCAATTTCACCTCGATTAGCTACTAATACTTTTTTCATATCTTGAAATGGAGAACAAGCATTCTTGCCTGTTAAATTGTTTTTGAAAATAGATATTCTGAAAGGTGTTTTGACAGACAAGAATGTCTGTCCTCCTCGATTATTCTAAAACGACCAATAACGCCCCTTTTTCTACCGCTGCTCCTTGAGTTACTTCAATGGATTTTACCGTTCCTGTACCAGGAGATTTGAGCACATTTTCCATTTTCATGGCTTCCAAAATTAATAGCGCATCCCCTTTTTCGACCGTATCACCGACTTTAGTTTCAATGGATAAAACCAGTCCGGGCATAGGCGCAGTAATATCATTAATCATCTGATCCTTCACAACGGAGAGACCGAGTTGATCCACCAATTGGTCAAACTCGTCTTTGAGTTGAATATCGTAAGTATTGCCGTTGATTTGGATAGCAAAAGTACGCCCGTTTTGTTGTAAAACGCGGGCATGGAAAGCTTGCTGGTGGGTGATGATGTGGTATTCGTTATTACCTAAATCTAATACGTCGAGGTCATTCTTTTCAGTTGCTAAGGCAAATTCTTGTTCCTCGTTGACCTGTGCGTGGTAAGTGGTGGTTGGCATGTCGTGTGAAATATAAACGTAGTTTTTCTTTTATGAAAAAGAGTTGATAATGATGAAAAAACAGGTTATATCAAAATCCTTTAGCAATAGAAAAATTACGGTTGGTTTGGTTAGGAAATAGGTTTGATTTAAGCGTTTGCGAAATTACAAAAATATCTAAGTTTCTACGAAAAAATAGTATTGTGTTTTGATTATCGCTCACTATTGATACGCCTTGATATTTGCTTTTGAGGTTTCAATAGTGAAATGCTTTAAGTCTGTAGATGGTTTTTAATGGCAATAAAAAATTAGCGTATAAAAATTAAGAAAAGGCTTCAAGCTTGTAGTGAAAGGGGAGTATCCAAAAATAGTATATCATTTTTAATACAAAAAAACATTTGGACTTAAATAAATATCCGTAGATTTAGCCGCAGAATATCGCAATAAAACCAAATTTTGTTCTAAGAATTACCTAAAGGAAGCCGACATCACGACTTCCAAACTATTTCAAACCACCTTCGAACACCTTTTTCCATGTCAAATTTTGTTGTCACGCCACGCTATCGTCGCTACGTCCTTTGGATGCTAACGGGGGTTTATGCATTCAATTTTATTGACCGCCAAATCCTTGTTATTCTACAAGAACCGATCAAAGCGGATCTTGATCTTTCCGATACTCAATTAGGATTATTGACTGGTTTTGCTTTTGCTATTTTTTATGTGACATTGGGTATTCCAATTGCGCGCTTGGCAGACAAAGCGAATCGAAAAAATATCGTTTCCGTTGCTTTGGCAGTGTGGAGTGGAATGACGGCAGTTTCAGGATTGGCGCAGAACTTTTTCCAACTACTACTGGCGCGAATTGGAGTAGGTGTTGGAGAAGCAGGTGGAAGCCCGCCTGCGCATGCCATGATTTCTGATTATTTTCCACCTGAAAAAAGAGCTACAGCACTAGCGACTTACTCTACAGGGATTTATATTGGCGTATTTTTAGGTTTTCTAGTAGGCGGTATTATTGGTGAAATGTACGGTTGGCGTACTGCCTTTTTTGCGCTAGGCGTACCAGGGATTTTGTATGCTGTTTTATTGTACTTCACAGTTCGGGAACCAGTTCGGGGTGCACAAGAGCAAACGAGTAAACAAGAGGAATTAGGATTTATTGAAGTGGTTAAAATTCTTCTATCTAAACGTGCCTTTTTATTCGTCGCATTTGCAACTGGTATTCATACTTTTGCCAATTATGGTATGTCTAACTGGTTTCCCTCGTTTTTGATTCGTAGCCATGAAATGGGTTTAAAAGAAGTAGGCATTTGGATGGGATTAAGCGCAGGAATTGGAGGAGGATTAGGGACTTTTTTTGGAGGCTACATGGCGGATCGATTGGCAGTGAAAGACGTTCGCTGGTACGGTTGGTTAGCAGTGATAGCTGACGCTTTCAACTTTTTCTTATTAGCTGCTTTGTTTTTTGTTGAAAATACTAACATCGTTATTTTTACTACGTTCCTTTACAATTTTGGCAGTGCCATTTATCTTGGACCGGCTATTGCGATGTCGCACAATTTAGTTTCTGCGAAAATGCGAGCAATGACTTCGGCGGTGCTATTTTTTATATTAAATATAATTGGTTTGGGTTTTGGACCTTTGATAATTGGTGGTCTGAGCGATTATTTAACTCCTACTTATGGTACAGAAGCGTTGCGCTATGCAATGACCATTACTTTAATCACTACATTGATATCTATGTTTTTATTCCATAAAGCTGCTGAACACTACAAGAGGGAGCGAATTATTGAAAATTAGTATTTTTATACTAAAAAAATAAAATGATTAGTTTTTTTGTACTATATTTGGATTCAACAACGATAATAGTGTTGCTAATTTTAATATTAAAGTCCTAACAATGAATTTCGAATTCACACCAAAAGTAAAAGAACTCCAAGCCCGTCTCCAAGCCTTTATGGACGAGCACATTTATCCGATTGAGCACGAATACGAGAAATTTATCAACGATCCTGCTACCGCTTGGCAAATCCATCCAGCAATAGAAGGCTTAAAAGCGAAAGCAAAAGCGGCTGGTCTTTGGAATTTGTTTTTACCCGAAGATTATGGTGATTTGAGTCCCGGTTTGACCAATTTGGAATATGCACCATTGGCAGAGATTATGGGAAAGATAATGTGGTCGCCAGAGGTATTCAACTGTTCTGCACCTGATACGGGTAATATGGAAGTATTAGCAAAATACGGGACAGCAGAGCAGCAAGATAAGTGGCTTAAACCGCTGATGAATGGCGAAATTCGTTCGGCATTTTTAATGACCGAACCCCGCGTCGCTTCTTCGGATGCGACTAATATTGAAACTTCCATCGTACGTGATGGCGATGAATACGTAATTAATGGTCGTAAATGGTGGTCATCAGGCGCAATGCACCCGAATTGCAAAATTGCCGTCGTGATGGGTAAAACCGATCCCGAAGCACACCGCCACAGTCAGCAGAGTATGATTTTAGTGCCGATGGATGCGCCAGGTGTGACCGTGATGCGTCCATTGTCTGTTTTTGGTACTTATGATTCGCCAGTGGGTCACGCAGAAGTCGATTTGAAAGATGTGCGTGTACCAGTGAGTAATCTATTAGTAGGAGAGGGACAAGGATTTGCAATCGCACAAGGACGCTTAGGCCCTGGTCGGATTCACCACTGTATGCGTTTGATTGGTACGGCGCAACGTTCGCTGGAATTGATGTGTAATCGCGTAGCAACTCGCGTCGCTTTTGGTCGCGAAATTGGACGTTTTAGCAGCATCCGTCAAGACATTGCATTATCGCGTTGTGAGATTGAACAAGCGCGTTTATTGACGCTTTCGGCAGCAGATAAAATTGATAAATTTGGTATTAAAGGTGCGAAGGATTTGATCGCGATGATTAAAATTATTGCGCCGACTATGGCTTGTAATGTTGTAGATCGAGCGATTCAAGCGTTTGGTGGAATGGGTTTAAGCCAAGACACCCCTTTAGCGGCTTATTATGGTAATGCGCGGGTGATTCGCTTGGCGGATGGACCAGATGAAGTACATATGTATCAATTGGGTAGAAATACGATTGGTGCGTTGGGGGCAAAAGCGAAACTGCCGCAGGATTATGAGCAAGCAGCAAAGGCATAAGTTAGTAGGTTGATTGGTTAATTAAGTTGATTAGGTTAATTCTATAGCAGGTGAGCTGATCAACTTTAGTAACGTCAGGTATCGGATATTTTCAAAATATCCGATACCTAAATCAATAGTTACCTACTGAAGTAAGTAGGTACTTAATAGTTTTTTTATGCTTTGTACAGACGTTATACTATAACGTATCTACAAATACAACTCCTTCTGCTGAAAAGGAATCAACGCGAGCATTACGGCATTCAAGTAAAAACGCTCGCGGTCGATCACGCCATTCGTCAATAAACCCGAAGTGCCTGAACTGTGTTTGGAGTTTTTTGTACCAAAAACAATATCATTCACGTCGCCTAATTCATAATTTTGATGGATTAAATCGATCATCCGCTGCGGCAAATAAAAACCAGCCGTCCGTGCTTTGCCCATGCCTTGTTTTCCTAACACGACCATCCATGCCATGACTTCCATTTCGCCATTCGCGTGTTCGATATTTCCACCTTCAATGCCTACCCAAAAATCCGCTGCGGGAATCTTTTCTTGTGCACCTTTTACCCGATTGTACGCGCCCGTAAAGGTTTCCTCATCGCCCATCGGCTGGTCGCTAACACCCGATGGAATACTTATGCCTTCGGCGATAAATTTCTCGTTAGGAAACATCTCCTGAAAGCCGTGTAGGGCAGAGCGAATTTTAGTGGGATTTTTAGAAGCAACAATTATTCTTTTCATACGGGCGAAGATAAAATTTTATTGAGAAATGTAGAATGGGTAATAGCAATTCTCATTTTGAAACGCGGAGTTGCGGAGGCGCGGAGTGTTTCCCGCTTTGGTTGATATGATTACATAGTTCATGGAGCATTTTTTCTGACGAAAAAAATTAAGCGGAGAACGCGGAGCATCAAATATATCTAAAAAAGAATTGCTGGAATGGGTGATAATTATTTTATCAATAGATTGATAATCAAGTGTTTATGTTGATTCGTGTGAATACAGATAAACCTTTCTTCGTCAGTAAGCAGACATGAAAATGCGACATCAGTAGTTTTGTTTTTTCAAAAAAGTCTTTACTTTTCGCATATTCTTCAACATAAAAGCTAAGATTGTTATGAAAATCAAACTAACTATTTCATCGTTTTTACTGCTCTTTTCTCTCGGCGTTTTTGCACAAAATCGCAACGCAGTGAGCACCGCTGGCACGGGTACACTGGAATATTTAAACCCACTTTCTGCGCCTGCTCTTTCTTTTGATAATCGCTATTCGGGTACGCATGGCTCCCCTTATTATCACAATGATTTTAAAGCAGCAACGCTGATTATCAATGAACAAGATACCATTCAAGGAGTAGAAGCGCGGGTTCAATTGACCGTTCCTTATGTTGAAGTAAAAGTAAATGGACAAATTCGTGGTCAGGTGAGTTTTAAATCCTTACGATACTTAAAATTGCGCCATCTGGATGGAACGAAAGATGAATTTGTGACCAAAGAAATAGAGGAACAAGAGGAATTATTAGCCGTCTTGCACGATGGGAAAGTGAAACTGTATCAACGTTTGCGCAAGCGACTAATGAAAGCGGATTATGGTGGCTCACATTCGGTTGATAAACGCTATGATGAATATGTTGATCTATACGCCTATTATTTAGAAGACGAAAAAGGCGTTTTGCATAAAGTAAAATTACGGGCGAAAGATTTTATCACGGTTATGCCAAGTCATAAATCGCGCATCAAAGATTTTTTCCGTGCTAATATTATAAAAACGGCGGATGATGTATTGCCACTTTTAACTAAAGTAGCGAGTTAAATCCGTGTAAATTAGAAACCTTTAAAAAATAATTTCCTGATTTTCAAATGATAAATCTTTTGAATGAATAGGTTTTTTATTCAAAAATTTATCAATTGAAAATCTTAAAGTGGAGGTTATTTTTTAATCAATCTTAGTATGAGTTAAAAATAAAATTTACTTTGTGTGGTCTTACACAAAACAAAACTTGACCAACACAACATTTCACCATGCAGGAAAATATTATTCAGGAAAACAAAGAACTTAATATAGGAGAAGCACTTATCCCCGTCATAGCTTTGGTGGCATTATTAGCGTACAACGTTGCTGTCTTTGGCGATGATGCGCTAAGTGGTTCTAACCAGTTTGTACTTCTAATTGGTGCGGCAGTAGCGGCGATAGTTGGCTTTAGAAATAAAGTCAGTTATAAAA
>JBGCES010000688.1:0-5454 GCA_045106545.1 Saprospiraceae bacterium | reverse complement strand
CGCAACGGACGGATTGCGGGTAAAGTCGTTACCGAAGCAGATCTATTCCCTGTAAAAGATGTCCGTATCACGATTGAGGCAATAGCAGGCGATACGCTCGTCAGAGATACCGTTTTCACGGATTTTGCGGGTTGTTTCGAGTTCAATTCCATTTTCTACGACCGTACGGCTTCCTTTACGATTACAGCAGAAAAAGACAACCAATTTTTTGATGAAAATCCTCAGCTAGATACCTTAAATAGTGCTAATCCAGTAACAGATGATCTAATATTTTTACAATCCGAACCTTTCACCGCTGACGAAACAATTATTGCCGTTAACGACTTTAGCGCAACTCCAGTAGATGGTCAAGATGTGATTTCTCTGGATTGGGATTATAACCAAATCGCGGGCGATACGACTTTTTTTAATGTCTATCGGGAAAGTTCATTAATTGCTCGTTTGAATGACGCAAATGGTAAAGTAACTACTTATGTAGATATGACGGGTGTGCCTGGTAGAGATTATAACTATCGCTTGGTCATGTATCGCGTCAATGAAGCGACGGGTAGCGTCGTGCAAACTGCCGTTTTTGCCAATGCGATTTATCCAGTCGTAGCTCCGCCGAGCAATGTTTCCGTTAGTGTACAAAATAACGCTGGAACGGTCACTTTAAACTGGGGGCCTGGTCATTCTTCGAGCAATTTTGCGGGTTTCCGTATTTATCGCAACGAAGAACAAATCGCAGAATTGCCCACAGGTACAAATAGTTACATCGACCTTTATGGCGAACCTGGCCAATCACAGATTTACACTATAACCGCTTTCCGTTCGGTGAGCGATATTGTATTTGAATCCGTTTTCAAACCCGATAATCCAACGCCCGTAATTTTTCCAGTACTGGCTGCCCCCCTTAATTTTAATGTACAAGCCACCACCAATGGCTTAAACTTACAGTGGGACGTACCAGCAGGTCTCAATAATACCTACAATTACGACGGTTTTTACGTTTATCGCCGCACCGTCAATACTTTAGATACACTACGTCTGGGCGAACTCGGTCGTGGGGCTGCGCCTTTGCCTGGACAAACACTAACGACCTTTTTTGATTATGACGGTATTCCCAATGAAGCCTACGAATATTTCGTGACCACCTATTTGCAAACGCCCGATACGCTCTACGAATCGGCAACTGCGAACATGGCAGCGACTTATCCCATAGTCACACCACCTACGGGTTTGATGGCGAATTATAGCAACGGTCAGATAGATTTAAGTTGGAATAATTATGCGACTACTTTCCGCAATATCGCAGGTTACGTTTTGTATCGCGATAACGATTCGTTGGCAGTCATCACGGCCGGTGCGACTCAATTTACCGATTATATCACTAATCCAACGGCAAACGATCAAACTGTAAATTATGAACTTAAGGCGTACCGTTTACTAAATGGTATCCGTTATTTATCTGCGGCATCGCAAGCGAGCGCAATCATTACCGCTCAAAATAATACCTTCCCCTTAACCCCAACCAACGTAACGGCTTCCAGCGATATTCCTAACCACATTAAGGTCTGCTGGGACTATCCCGTTTTTGGCTTTTCGGAATTTGTGATTCGTCGCAACGGGACGGTTTTAGCCACTGTTCCTACCGATTCGCGCGCCTATTACGATTACGCTGCGCCCAAAAGCGATGCGGTAGAATATAGTGTGCAAGCCCGTTTTAATAATAGTAATTCACCCGAAGCATATGCTGTTGGGCGTTTAAAATATTTCCGTACCCTAAGTGGGCGCGTACTGAAAGATCAAAGCGGTGGCGGGGTGAATGGAGTTACCATTTCAGTAACGGCAATGGTTGGAGGAACTAACTATTCCGTACAAACCCGCACCGATTCGGCGGGTTATTATCAGGTTCTTGATTTTCCTTGTTTTGCTGGAAATGCAATGATTTCAGCAACGCATTATGATAGTGATTTCACTGCCGATGCCACAATTGTCAATACCACGACGGCGACACTCGCAGTGACGGTTGCACAAGATGATTATGTCCAAAACTTTACGGATTACTACCAAATCCCTTACACTGCGGATGCTATCACTCAAATAAATGCCGTGACTGCCACCGCCGATCCCGCCAAAATGGGTGTCGTTATCTCGTGGAGTCCCGCCAATCCAAACTATACAGGTTTTGAAATTTTCCGTGGAACGGCGGTCATTGCCGAAGTGCTCAAAGGAGAAGAATTTGTCTATTTAGACCAAGGTGGAACGGAAGGAATCGGCTACGGTTACGCTGTGCGCGCCTTTTGGGATCAAGACAGTCGGACGCTTTCCAATATTGGGCGAGCTGCTGCCGTATTTCCTCAACTCGCCGCGCCCACTAATTTTACGACGACAATTATCCCTGATGAAAATCGCGTCTTATTGCAGTGGAGTCATCCATATAATACACACGATGAATACGTCATCAAACGCAATGACGAACCACTTGCTACGGAATTAACTTCTGCCGCTAAGCTAGAGTTTTACGATGAAACGGGCGAACCTGGACGAGTATACAATTATACGATTTATGCCGTCAAAGGCAACTTTGAATCTGACATTGTAACTGCCCAAGTTGTTTATCCCGATCCCGAATATCCGCGCAATTTTACCGCTACACCGATTAGCACGAGCAACCACGTTCTGCTACAATGGACTTATCCTGCTAACATCGCAGACGGCTTTGAATTATTTCGGAATAACGTCTCCATTGCGGTAGTCGATCCATCAGTTTTATTCCACCGCGACACCTTTGGGCGACCAGGACAAGTGGAACAATATCGAATTGAGGCATTATTGGATAGAAATGGCGAACGCTATAATTCGCGGAGCGATATTAGTGTTAGCACTACTTTTCCTCAACTATTGCCACCCACCAATTTAACAACTGTCCTCAATACGACGACCAATTTAGTAGAACTACGCTTCAATTATCCCCACCGAGGAGCAGAAACTTTTGAAATTTATCGGGACGATCTGAATAATCCCATCGCGACCATTCGGACGGACGTTTTCGGGAGTACGCCCATTTTGTACGAAGATCCCACGGCAGTGCCGGGACAAACCTACAACTATGGCGTACGCGCCAGTACGCGCCGTAGCGGTGGAACGTATTATTCCACGACGACGACGCGGAATATGGCAACAGCATCGCCTAGTGTACCTATGGCAAGTAATTTTCAAGCTTCGGATGGGACGTTTCCTACGCATATAGAATTGACGTGGACTGTTAATTCAAATAATAAAATTGATGAATTTGAAATAAGAGAGGGCAGTACTAGTGGAAGACTGGTTGCGACAATTGATGGCGGTAAGCGAAGTTATTCTGTATTAGAAACCAGTGGGACATACATCCTGCGAGGCTTTGTTACGGTACAAGGGCAACGATACCAGTCAGGACAAGTAAATGATGCGGGATATATTGGCTTGCGCGATCAAAACACAGTAGCAACTGTTGGTACTAGACGTTTTGGAGGCGTGATTGCTACGAATAAAGAATGGCTGATTATAGGAGAGGAACAGGGAAGTTTAATAGAAATCTACAAAATGGGGGCTAAAGGTTATCAGTACCATTCAGTAAGGAATACTTACGTCTCCGCTAAGATTAGTTCGATTGATATTAATGATGATGGAACTAGATTTATTATAGGATACTCACTCAATGAAGGTGGCTTCAAAGGTGGTGCGCAATGGTATCACCTAGAAGGTAATAGTTGGAATTTAAAATCTATTTACAATCGAATATCCGTTGAATTTGCAGGGCGAGCAGTTACTATAGATGGAGATAGATCTGTGGTGACAGCCGATGGTTGGATGTTTGTTTTTACTTGGAATGGTTCGAGTTGGGTTGGTGGTAGTGGTGTTGGTGGTGCCGCATGGGAAGGGCAGTATTCCAATAGTTCAGATTTTATTTCTAATAGTATTGACTTGAATGGAAACTTATTTATTCGTTGTGATTATGATAAGAGAAGTAGTAGTAATGAAAGACGGATGTATGCCTATTATGTGGAGAGCAATAATTCACTTTCTCAAAGAGAAAATTTCTTTTGGAAGTACAGTAGTAATACTAAAACGTTTAAAGCATTTGATGTAGAGATAGAAGGCAATTTAATTATCTTAGGTTCAGAAAGTCCTCATGATGCGACTAATCGAAATGATACTGAAGATGTCAATAAAGTAAAAATATTCCGTTGGAATTCGACGGATAAACGTATTGATGGAGATAATCACGACGGACAGTACAAAATTTCAAGAGGGGGCAATCGTTTCGGACGTAAAGTGAGTATGAATGGTGAATATGCAGCGATTAGTGAGGTTGACGTGGGAGTACATATTTATCGTATCACCGAAAATAACGCGACATTTATTAAAACGATACCTACACCGGGTAACTTATTTGACTTCGGCGTAGATGTTGACTTACATGGAAATTTCGTTAATGTCGGTGCGATGTTATCTAATAAAGTATTCCAATATAAAATCTTTGATTATCTCAATACCGTTAACGCGACGGACGATCGCGCTACTAACGTAGAAATCACCTGGACGATACCTGGCAGTACCCCACAAAGTTTAATTAATGGCTTCAAAATTTATCGCGGAGATGACCCCGTTGCGATCACTAGTGTAGGTGCAGGGGCTCGTAGTTATACCGATAATGGTGGCATTCCTGGTAAGACCTACGTCTATCGAGTAGCCGCAGTAGATAAAGCAACGGGACAAGAATTAGAATGTAAATCGGATCTCGGATTTAAAGAAGCAGATGGCATTTTATCAGGTAAGGTACAAACCCAACGCGGTGGAGTCGCAATTCCAGATGTACTCATTACTGCCGTTTCTAAAAACCCGATTGATGGTGAGAATTATTCTTATTCGACCACGACTAATGGTAATGGAGAATTTACCATTCCGCAAGTATTTATTGGTTCAGCGAATGCAGATTACACCGTACGAGCACGTAAAACGGGACGCTCTTTTACCCCCGATTTTCGGGATATTGCGCTGACGCAAACCAATCGTTCAGGTACGCAAATTCTGTTTAGCGAAACGTCTGATTACGGTATCGAAGGCGTGGTTTCTTTGGATAATACAACTTGCCAACTGGAAGGTCACGAAGTAACGGTTACTTCTTACCTAGCCAACGGTACACCCAATAATAATCGACTTACGCAAACCACCAAAACGGATTCCAAAGGGCGATACAGCCTACCCGTTGACCCACTGCGCAGTGATATAGATTCGGTAGTCGTTTCGATTAATAATTTCAAAATCATCGACCCCGACCGCCCAATGCCTGATACGCTTTACTACGATTTCTTCTCCTCGGATCAAGTAAAGTTCAATCGGACGGAATTGGATAATTTGGAGTTTTTAACGGAAGTTAACTTTACTGATATTACCAGCTATCCCGTCAACCTCTCGCTAGTCGATGCTTGT
>JBGCES010000687.1:0-9640 GCA_045106545.1 Saprospiraceae bacterium | reverse complement strand
AGCGCGATCCAGTATAGGGCTAAAATGCTCAAAGTCGTACCGATGACGGTATGCAAGCGGACGAAGTGAACGAAATTGCGTAAGAAGGAAAGCATTATTTAATTGTAAAATGGTGAAATTGTGAAATGGTGTTTCGCAATTGCACAATCTCACAATTGCACAATTATTTATTATCGTTATTTATCCCCTTGCAATAGCGCAAACTTCAACAATCCGCGCTGATATCCTTCGCGCATATAGCGCATCGTCCACGCGCCTTTCAGCGTTGGTAAACCCGCTTTCAATAATCCTTTGACGCTCGACCAACTCAGTGCAGAACGAATCACGGCTTGCCAAAAAGGGGCTACTGCCGCCGTCCAATCATCCGTTTGCACATTCTGATAACCTATTTCCTGTGCCATTGCTTTATAACTTGCCATCGGAATCATCGGCGGCAAGTGATAATTGCGCTCGATTTTCTTTAATAACTGTTGCTCGCTTGCGCTTAATTCCTCTACTGGCGCGCGCGTACACCAAGTGACCATCAGGAGTTTTCCATCGGGTTGTAATAAGTCGTAAAACAACTGCAATAATTCGCGTTTAGGTGGAATATGTTCTGCACTTTCTAATGACCAGACTAAGTCAAAACGCTGCGCTTCATTGCGCAAAGTCATCATATCTTGTACGCGAACATCTACCGAATCTACCAAATTTGCCTTTTCATTATAACGTTGGGCGCGTCTTGCTTGAATGGGACTGAGCGTTACGCCCGTTACGTTTGCGTCAAATTTTTGAGCTAAAAACCGCGCACTACCACCTACGCCACAACCCGCATCAAGGATATTATTTGCCTTATTTACCTCTCCCCAGCTCAATAACTGATTGAGTAAATCAATTTGCGCTTGTTGGTGATTTGCTTTAGCGGTACCATCTGCACCGTAGTAACCGTGGTGCATATGTTCGCCCCAAACGTCTAACCAGAGGTCAGTGGAACGGTCGTAAAAATCTTTGATGTTATCGTTGAGTGTAGCTGTGTTCATTATTTTGATAAAAGTTAGATTTGCTAAAATTTCAAATTTAGTAAACCTTAATGTTAAGAAAAACGCTCGCCGTCGGGAAGACGGAGGGCGTTAGCTCGCACAACGAACAATCAAGATGAGCACCGCAATTGCAATTACCCCCAAAACCATCACCTGCTGCCGTGTCAATGTTTCGCGCCAGCGGACATCCACATTGCGTTGCGTTCCCATGCTGATGAGATAACCAATCAGGGCAATAGGTATAAAAATAAACCCTGCTGTAGAACCAATAATGACTCGAATCCACATCAAAATTTTGCGTCCGAACGACATTTTTTCGTCACTTGCTTCGCTAATTTCGGTTATCTCAGGACGCGGTGGATTGACTGCATCTAGTGGTTTATCGCCCGCGATGGCGATAGAATATTCGCCCGTCCGTGGATTGTACCAGTGGGGACGCACGTATTCGTGGCGAATATTGGAAAAACCCGCCTCTTTCATCCACTTGAAGTAATCTTCGCGAGGTGGAAATAACATCCAAGTCTGCGCAAAGAATTTAACGATCGGATTAGAGGGTTCTAAAGGACCAATCATTAGCGCTGTTCCACCGGGTTTAATAACGCGGAAGGCTTCGTCCAGTCCACGCTGAGGATTAGGCCAATATTCAATACTACCGGCCGAAACGTAGCGGTCAAATTCATCATTTTCAAAAGGCAAATTTTCGGCATCGCCGATTAGAAATTTACAATTTTGTAAATCTTCCTTTTTCTTTGCTTTCGATTGTTGCCCGTGACTCTGGTCGATGGACGTTACATTTTTTGCATCTACCTTTTCTACAATTCCCTGCGTTGTAAAGCCAGTTCCTGAACCTACGTCTACCACAGTCAAGTTTCGATTATCAAGACGTGCTAATTCTAGCGATTCATCGCGCATTTTAACCGTCCAAAAAAGTGGATTAACGAGCGTATCGTAAAAATTAGAGAGAAAGAAATAAAACCAGTAGGCTTCTTTTTTATGTTGCACTAAACGCATGGAGAAATGTAGTTTGAAGGTTGTTCAAAAGTTGTTTGAAAGTGGTTCGAGGCTGGACTTGCTAGGGTGTAGCTTTCCGCTACGCTCTAGCTTTAATCTATTTTAGTTTGAGGATATGTAGAAGCAGCTTCAATATTATCCACTTTAACGTGGTCGATAGTCGTAACTGGACAAATTAATTCGCAGACCATGCAAGCAATATCGCAAGGTCGATCCACGGCAATCGTATCAAAGGCACTGATAAACGGCTCGGGCTGCGGACAAACTGCCACACAAGCACCACAGTTGATACAGGCGTTCCAGCCGATAGAAAAGAGAACGGGTTGGTTCATTTTTGAAAGTTTTGGAGGACAGACACTCCTGTCTGTCAAGTCGCGCACGTGTTCGACAGACAGGAATGTCTGTCCTCCAGTGTTATATTTTTTTATACTCCGAATCAGGACTAAAATAATCTGACATGGTCGCATACAACTGTGCGTCCCGTTCAGCAACATTGGGATTTTTGAAAATTTCGGTTTTCACGTCGTATAGTTTCCACATTTTATTACCCAAAGCGGTCAGCCAGTTATCCTGATAACCTTTGAGGGAACTCGCGGAATAATCTGAACCATTATTTATAGTTTGATGAAGAAATTTTGCTGCAATTTTGCCACCACTCAGTGCCGTATGAATCCCACCGCCCGTAATCGGATTGACGTGTCGCGCCGCATCACCTACGAGGATCATATTATCCGCATATTGTGTTTTTAATGGTGCAGCTAAAGGAACGCCGCCGCCCTGCACTTCGAGGATGCGTGCATTTTTAAAGCGCTCTTTGAAAAAGGATTTTTTAATAAAATAATCCAATTGTTCTTGCGCGTTAAGGTCGGTCATAGTGCGAATCACACCCAAGCCAATTTCTGCATAACCGTGTCCCTTGGGGAACACCCAAGCGTAGCCACCTGGTGCCCATTCATGTCCCGTAACGATTTCTAATAAACCATCCGTTTCTACCTGATCGACGATAAATTGTAAACAACTTGCGAGTTCTGTCAACTTCATTTGCGTACGCAAACCTGCCCATTTCCCAACGATGCTTTGCAATCCATCCGCACCGACTACGACCTTGGTTTTAATTTCTAATTTGCGATTGAAGTGATTAATGGAAACGGTGCAAGTCCCATCTTCCAACGGTTGATAACCAATAGCTTCGGCTTTTAACCAAACTTCCACGCCTGCTCGTTCTGCTAAAGTCATCAAGTGGCGGTCGAAGCGGCGGCGATCCACGACGTAGCCCAATGGTTTTTGCCCTGCTGCTGTTCCATATTCTACGGGATCAAGTTGACGATAATCAATCGTCTTCTTTTCACCTTTTTCATTATAAATACCAAAGCCATAAATCGCCTCGTGAATAAATTCACTATTCGGATGAATGCCTACCTCCTCCAATGCATGCCGACTGACTGCGCCGCTACACTGAATAGGTGAACCTAATTCTTGGCGTTTATCCACCATAAGTACGCGCAAACCGTAATTCGCAGCCAACCGTGCAGTGGTCGCGCCTGCTGGTCCCGAACCAATAATAACTAAATCGTAAAGTGTATCGGACATTAATTGTAGTAAGAATTATGAGTGTTTATTGTGGGGTCATTAAGTGGTACATTATTTCAGAGTAAGTACAATGACAAAATTAGTGAATGATGAAATGAATGAATTCATCCTGATAATCAGGTCATTATGATTGTTGAGTTGATGAATTATTTCTGTCTTACTACTTAAAATAAGTTATTCTTCAACAGTTACTTAATTTACCAATGTTACCCTAAAGGTCTGGACAGAAGATCCAATTCGGATTTGTAAAAAATACAGACCTATTGGTTGTTGTATTGCGATAGAATGGGAATTATCAACTAAGCCGTTTTGTACTAAACGACCGAATGTGTCAAATGTAGCGTATTCTATAACCTGATTGGGTAGATCTTGGAAATGAATTAGTCCGTAATTAGGGATTGGGTAGATTTTGATGGGATTAATTTGGTTAATTGTAGTCGCGGATACAGTTGTGCAGTCGCCCGTAGCACGACCAGGCGTACCCCTTTCTTGGGTGGAATCCAGCTGGCAGGTAGCAATTTGCCAGTTTTCGCCATCATCATTTGCTGCGGCATCCAAAAAATCTATTTTCAATTCCATACTTGCGCCGTTTGGATCGGGAAACGTCAGCCCATCATCGTAGCCAACGCTATCAATAATCGTCGAATTACATTGTAAAATAATTTCGTCCGTCGCATTCGCGAGGGTAAACGTTTGGTATTCATAGTCAACTGGAACATTGCCATTGGTTTGTAAATCTGCATTATTGGCAAAAACGAAATATTCATTTGCAGGAATTTCAACATTTTCAATAATGAAATGCGACTCGTTGCCCGCATCGCGTACTTGCATATCTTGTAAATTGATTGACGTATTTGTGGAGTTATATATTTCAAAATACTCTCCTAGTTCGTCACTGACAATCTGTGGATTCTGACGAATTTCGGTGATTATTAAATCGCCCTTGCTTGGGCATTCGCGTGGTGGTGTGCAGCGTTCGGTGGAAAATGTGAGCGCGTCGGTTGTGCAATCGGGATTTAGCGCGTCGCGAATTTGAATAGAAAAATCGCCTTCGCCGCTGTAACGTGAAATGGTAGCCGCAAGCGGTGATTGCGTTCCCGTTGCCATTACAAAGCCGTTGGTTAGGTTGACCATTTCGTAAAATGAACTGCCCGACGTGACTGCAAATTCAACGACGATTTGTAAATCATTGGCTACGCAACTTGACGTAATTAATTCTACTTCCGTAAATACGCAAGGTTCGGCAATGCAAATCGTATTTGGTTGCTGTGGCGTACCGAAATCTCCATCTGTATTGATGCGTTCGCTACTGATGCACCAATTTTCGCCACTGTCGTTTGCTACAGCATCTATAAATTCTGGATTCAAATTCATACTCGCACCTGTCGGGTCGGGAAAAGTTGCGCCATTATCATAATCTACGCGGTCAATTAATTGTCCGTTACATTCAATGATAATTTGGTCGCTGCCGTTTTCCAAAAAGAAATTTTCATATACATAATCTACCCGAACGCCGCCATTGGTCAACGTATCCGCATTGCGCCCCAAAACGAAATAGGAGAGGGGCGGAACGAGAATGGAATCATCGATAACGTGCGTGTTCACGCCGTCGTCACGTAAAGTAAAATTTTGTAATTGAATGGGTTGTTCTGTCCGATTATAAATCTCGAAATATTCACCCTGTGCATCGTTGACGGTTGCGGGGTTTTGCATGATTTCGGTGACGATGAGATCGCCGAAGTTTGGACAATTTTGGGCGAAAGCTACATTTTGAAAAAATAGCAAGGATAAGAGAAAATTAAATAATTTGTTCATAATTCATTGGTGTATTTGTTGTGAATTAAAGATAACAAAATATTTAGCAGCAAACAAAATTCATAGAAAAGCATTATCTTTGGAAAGTTAATTGGATCAACGACTTTCAAATAATTTCTCAAAGATGCTAATAGCCAATCCAATTTATGACGCGGTATTCAAGTATATGATGAATGACAACAAGGTTGCGAAGTTGTTGCTATCCGCGATTATTGGAGAGGAAATTTTGGAATTGGAATTTCGGGCAACCGTACATTCTGTTCCGTTGAAAGAAGCGATTACGGTGCTGCGTATGGATTTTAACGCGCTAGTGAAATATGGAGATGGTACGAAACAGTTGATTATTATTGAAATTCAGAAAGCGAAATTGCATACGGATATTATGCGGTTTCGGCGTTACCTGGGGCAGCAATATATTAATCCTGAGAATGCGACTGAGATAGAGGCGAACGAGCAAGTAATTCGTAAAAAAGCATTTCCAATTTTGAGCATTTACTTCTTGGGGCATCCACTGGATTACCACCAAAATATTCCGATTTTACGGATTGCTCGCCGTTATGTGGATGTGAGTACGGGTGAAGTTTTAGAACAAAAAGAAGAATTTGTTGAAAGCTTGACGCACGATAGTATTATTATTCAGATTCGCGCGTTAACGGGGAAGCGGCGGACGGAACTGGAACAGCTCTTAAGTATTTTTGATCAAGCTAATCGAGAGCAGGATTTTCATATTTTAAATATTAAAGAGGAAGATTTTCACAAACGTTACCGCCCCGTAGTGCGACGGCTGATTAAGGCAGTGGCAAGTTCCGAATTGCGCGAACAAATGCACGTAGAAGACGATATTATTGAAGAAATGCAAAATTACGCGCGGGTCATTGATCAGAAAAATCAGCAATTGGAGGAGAAGGCTCAGGAGTTACAAAAAAAGGATAATGAATTGCAGAAAAAGGATTCTACCATCGAATTAGCCGTTCGGCAATTTGCTAAAAACAACTTTTCCGTTGCGCAAATTTCTGAAATGTTGGATATCCCTACCGCTAAAGTAGAAGCGATTTTGGCAAATTTGTAACTCACATCTTTATCCATTTTACTATTTCTCTCCTACCTCGTTCAGGTTCAATTATAATAAAGTACATTCCAGTTTTTAAAAAATCTGTTTCTAATACAATTGGCTGATTATCAGCAACTTCTATTTCTTTTTCGTTAAAAATAACTTGACCAAGATTATTGAAAAATTGAATTTGAACGGTTTGCCCACCCCAGTGTGGTTTGTTCAAGGTGACTATTTCCCGTCCTGGATTTGGATAGATTTTCACAGTATGATTATCGGTTGAGATTATTTCATCTTCCGTTTCTTCTGCTGAATCAGGCAATGCCAAAGCAGCTCCAGGTGGAATGACGCGTAGGACATAATCCTCCACTTCACCGTGCATAAACGTCTCACAAGGCTCGGCAAATTCACTACCGTTTTTCATCATGATGCGTAAAATTGTTCCGCCAATTTCCGCAGTAGCGGGAACCATAATTGAAAAATTAACGACTCCTGTTCCTAATTGCGTCACTAGCGTTTCCTCCACATCCAAAAAATCGCCATCGCGATTCCAATCGGCATAAATGGACCAATGTTCGACATCAATATTCTGTGCATGAAAAGGTGTGATAGTCAAGTCGTAAGTCATAGCTTGTTCAACTAACGAATTAATATTTTTAAAATCACCATAACCTTCTTGTAAACTCTGATTATCAATACTACCGATTGTTACATTTCCGATAAATTCATCAGTAGTACTTTCACCTGAGACCGTGCAATAGCCCATCGGCGGATTGGGATCGCCACCTGGGTCTTCTAATACGGCAAAGGCAAAACAGCTACAATCATTCGCATCAAAAATCGTAGCGCCGTAGCTACCCGCAGGGATGTTATCCAAATCTTCGGTGGTCGCGCCATTATCCCAGCTTATGCTAAATGGCTCGGTACCGCCCGTGATTTGCAAATCAATTGCGCCATCCGTACCATCGATAGAACTTACTTGGCGTAAAATTTCCGCATTGCAACTTAGCGAAGTGGGTTCGGGAACTGTAATGTCCAAAATTTGCTCACAACCCAATGCATTCCCAACCGTCACGCGGTAGTCACCTCCTGCCAAATTAGCTGGATCTTCTATTCCATCCAAATTATCATCCTCCCAATCAAAACTGTAGTTACACTCATCACTGGTCTGCCCAAAAACTTCTACTTCTGCAATTTGTAGCTGAGCAGTTCCAAGCAACTGAATCCGTGCGTAACGAGCTGTGCGTTGCGGCTGAAAAATTTCGGGGCGTGGCTGCGCATTCGGATTATTTGGGTCAAAACCAGGTTTGAAAAAGGAATTTACATCGCTGCGTTGAAGTAGAGTCGATAGATCGTCATTGCCGAATGGATTTTCTGAAATTAGCAGATAGTAATTGCTCAAGTTTCCATGATTTGGGTCATCCGTACGCCAATAGACTTTTACCGTATCTAATTGATAATTATCACCCAAATCTAATTCCCACCACGCCTCTGGTTCAAAAGCCGTTGAAGAAATAGAACGCCCCTCTGCTGGATCGCCATCATACCAAACTCCATTTGTATCGCCATCTATGGCGCGATCGGCAGTCGGCATGCCTTGACTGTCCGTAAGATCCAAAGTTGAGGACTGACTCGCCATGCCATTTGCGGTAATATTTGAAATTATCGCGCCGCTCACCGCATTGTTATCGCAAACGGGCAAAACTAAATCAATTGCACCATCGGACATACCTGTACAGCTTATACTAGAAACAGCGGGTGTGACTACAAAATTAGTACAAGCTGTCTCGCAAGCGTCGGGTATGCCATTCATATCGGCATCGGTATCAGGAAAGCCAGGGCATTGATCTTCGGCATTACAAATGCCATCTTCGTCACTGTCCTGAAATGTTCCTGCGCAATTACAGTCGCTATCGTATTGGTCACCAATCGTGCAATTATCTCCATCATCACAAGCATCGCCCGGTAGAAATGCACAACTTATATCGCAGCCGTCAGGGATGCCGTCCATGTCTGCATCTGTGGTATCATCAAAGTCAGGACAAACGTCACATTCGTCGATCACGCCATCCATATCCGCATCATTATCAGTCGCGGCGAGTTGGACAGGCGTTGGGCAAAGCTCACAGCCGAGCGGGAAACCACAGATAGCGATTTCGTTGATTTTTGCTTGATTTCCCGTTTTGGTAAACCGCAAATAGCGCGTAGAAAGGTTGAGGTTTTCAATCTCATACCATTGGTTAAACAGCACAGCTTCGTAATCTTCGATAAGTTGCCAGTTATTTTCATTGTCTAAATATTCAATACGAATCACGCCAGGATCTTCGGGGGTGAAGGTCGTACTCTCTCCATCGAATAATTCAATGGAGGATAATTGATAACAACGTTGCAAATCTAAAATTGCGAGCATCGGCGGCACACCGCTATTATTAAAACCAGTATAATTTTCACCCCATTCAGTAAAAGCAAAACCTGTATTGCCACAGATGGGGTCAAGGTTGGCTTGTTCATCTACTAAATGGGTCGGGGCGATACCTTCGGCGGGGGTTAGATTGGTAATCCAGCTTTCTTTCAAACAAATATAGCAGGAGCAAGAATAACCACAATCGTCTTCGCATTCGCTTGTCGGTAGGGTAGAAAAATTGACTTGGGCAGGATTGGAAATATTTCCATCCACATCTACCGTGGATACGGAAAAAGTATATTCAGTTTCAGGATTTAAATTAAAAACGGTCGTATCTAATCCGCCTTGCGGCAAAACGATAATCGGCTCGCCGCCCGTTATTTTTACTTCATAATGCAAAATATCATTGTCAAATGGCGCATTCCAGCTCAAATCGACCGAATTACAAGAGGCATTTATTGCATTCAGACCGACGGGAACGCCTGGCGGAAAGAAAGTGTCATCAATGGGCGCAACCCGACCACAAAAGAAAAACTCACCGACTTTGGAGCGATTAGATGCCGCGCCTGTAAAACGTAAAAAGCGCAGTGGTTCATCCGAAGGAATCAGATTAGTAAAGGAAATCCAGCGTTTGAAAATGGCTGTTTCATATTCCAAAAGCGTCACCCACGGGCCATTTGGCGAAAGCGAATATTCGATTAAAATATCCCCGAAATCAAAATCGTCAAAAAGATAAACCGCATCTACATA
>JBGCES010000686.1:0-5569 GCA_045106545.1 Saprospiraceae bacterium | reverse complement strand
CAACTAGTCAACTGAATCAACTGATTAACTAAAACTCCACTTTCGGTGCTTCTTCTGTTCCAGCTTGCGCTTCAAATTGCGCTTTTTCACCAAAACCGAACATACCTGCCCAAAAACTTGCAGGGAAGCGACGTACTGATTTATTGTAAGTGGTCACCACATCGTTGAACTTATTACGTTCTACGTTGATGCGATTTTCGGTACCTTCCAGTTGCGATTGCAATTCCAAAAAGCCCTTATTCGCTTTTAGTTCTGGATATTTTTCCACCGTTACCAATAAGCGGCCTAAACTAGAAGATAAGCCCGATTGTGCTTGTTGGAAGTTTTGTAAAGCTTCTGGCGTTAAATTACCTGCATCAACGTTGATGCTAGTCGCACGAGCACGCGCATTAACGACTTCTGTCAACGTTTCTTTCTCAAATTCAGCGTAGCCCTTTACGGTACTGACTAAATTTGGAATTAAATCGGCGCGGCGTTGGTAAGCACTTTGTACTTTACTCCACGCATTTTCTACGTTTTCGTCTTTATCAACGAGTCCGTTGTACGTATTGCAGCCACTCATCAGCAAAAAGCCACAGATACCTAAAAAAGCGATTAAAATAATGTTCCTCATCGTTTTGATTGATTTTGCATTTAAATTTGATTAAAAAATAAATTCCCTTTTGAAGATTTTTATTTTTTAATAAGTGAGTTAGTGATCAGTTTTTAGTTATCAGGACTCTAATGGTCACTGTTTACTAATAACTGATTACTTATTTAGACGTAAAAGTAACGAAAGGTAGCTGATTTTTTGAGAAAAAGTTAATTTCACGTCTCACGATTAAGAGAATGGATAAAGTGGCGCTGTGGTTGAAGGTGAGTTTCGTCTTTCGACTAAATGGGATGAAATGACGACAAGGTTTTAATGTAAAATGTAAAACGATAAACTTCTCTCCTGACCAAAGGGAAGAATTTAAAATGTAAAAGTGGGCGTTACGAATTTTAACTAATATGACGAAATTAAAATATCCTCGCTCAACTCGCTCGCGCATTGTCTCCGACATGCGCTTTACTAAAATCTATTTCCATGCAAAATTTTGCAACCCAACTCAACAATCAACTCCTCGCCGAAGTTCGCCGCCGTTTATACGATGAAAACGTCGTGCGCTTAAATAAATGCCTAGATGATTTGACGCTAGACGAAATTTGGCACAAGCCGAATGCGCATTCTAATTCGATCGGCAACTTAGTACTTCACCTTTGCGGAAACGTCAGTCAGTGGGTGTTAGCGGGTATTGGTGGGCAAACGGATACGCGCGAACGCCAATGGGAATTTGATAGTGATGAACGGTTGACGAAAGTAGAATTAAAAGAAAAAGTGGCACAAGTGATGGAGCAAGTAGAATTAGTTTTGCAGCAAATTTCGCCGGCTGATTTATTAGAAAAACGCGCCGTACAATGCTATGAAGAAACCCCGCTGAGTATTCTAATCCACGTCGTGGAACATTTCTCATACCATGTGGGGCAAATGACTTATGTGGTTAAATTGTGGAAAGATCAGGATATGGGATATTATGCGGATGTGGAATTGGAACGGAAAGATGGGAATGGGTAGGACGGTAGACGGCAGAGCTGTTAAGTGCTAATTTTAATGTAAAATTTAAAATGTAAAACCGCAAAATGTAAAAGTCACACGTCGCGTTCCGAACCATTTTTACACGTATTCAGTGTACTTTTAAATTTTATATTTAGTCTTTTACATTAAAGAACTTAACAGCTCTGCGGTGGACGATAATATTACTTGCGCCTCCGCAAAAAAAATCGTAATTTGATTTAAAATTTATTTATCATGCAACATTCTGATTTAGTTGAGCAAATACTGGAAACGCCTGACAGCTACAAGGTACTGGAGGAGGTACAATCAGTGCTAAAAAAAGAACAAAAAGCGCGCTTAGAATTTCGGGAGTGGTTAAAAGATGATATTAAGGCTGAATTTATCAATGGAGAAGTCATTATGCATTCTCCTGTAAAACGTGGTCATTTACAAGCTACGCGCAACTTGCTGACTTTATTGAGTCCTTATGTCATATTAAAAAAACTGGGCGAAGTTGCATCAGAAAAAGCTCTAATTGCACTTTCACGCAATGATTATGAACCAGATTTATGTTTTTGGACTACTGAGCAAGCAAAAGATTTTGATAAAGATACAATGGTACATCCTGCACCAGTGTTTGTAGTTGAAGTATTATCTAAAAGTACGCAGCATAAGGATAAAGGTATCAAATTTAAAGACTACGCCGCCCACGACATTACCGAATACTGGATGATTAATTACAAAAAAGAACTCGTTCTACAATACGTTTTGTTAACCGAAAAGCCGAAAGAATATACTTTAATCAAAGAATGGAAGACAGATGAAGAAATTGAAAGTACAGTGATTAAAGGTTTTAAAATTCCAGTAAAAGCCATCTTTGATGAAACAGAAAATTTGTTGGCTTTGCAGAAAGTATTGAAGCGGTAATATTCATAGTGTTTATACACACTTCGAAGGGTTGAAAACCCTTTTTATCTTCCTCAACAAGGGGTTTCAACCCCTTGAAAAAACAGCGTCTTCAGCGTCCTTCTGCGTCAAAAAATCACACTGCCGAATTTTCCACTTCCGCCGCTTTCTCCTCCACCAACATCGGATCCAACCGCTTTCGCACTTCTCTCCGCAAATACAAAAACGTCACCGTCGCCGCTAAAATATCTGACACTGGAAACGCATACCAAATACCCTCCAGACCAAAGAAACGCGGTAGAATCAAGACAAAAGGAATCAAGAAAAATCCCTGCTTCGTCATCGTCAAAAAGAGTGCAGGTAGGGCTTTTCCAATGGCTTGAAAATAGGCAGAACCAATCAATTGCATCGTAATTAAAGGCACAGCGTAAAACGTAACCGTTAAGGCGGAAGGCGCTGCCGCCAGCAATTCGGGATCGTTGGTAAATAAACTTACAATTGGGCGAGCAAAAATTAAGATTAAGACAAATAAACCAATTGCAATGGCAGTACCCGCGCCAATTGCCGTCTTAATCGTTTCTTTGACGCGACTAAAATGGCTTGCGCCAAAATTATAGCCTGCAATCGGCAAAAAGCCTTGGGTAATCCCCAAAACGGGGAAATTCGCAAACATCGTTACGCGATTAATAATCCCATAAATCGCAATCGCCAATTCGCCGCCGTACTGGAATAGGCTGTTATTTAATACGATGGTCAATAAACTAATCGTTCCCTGACGTGCCAACGTCACACCACCAATCGCAAATATTTCTTTGATAATATTCCATCGTAATCGCATCGCCTCCCAGTCAATTTTCAACTCCGAACGTCCCGATAAAAAGTACCACAGCGACCAGCCCGCTGATAAATAATAAGAAATCGTCGTCGCCCAAGCCGCACCGCTCATTCCCATTTCCAAGTAAATAATGAAAATGGGATCCATGATAATATTGGAAATCGCAGGAATCAACATCGTCCACATCGCCATTTGGGGTTGTCCTTCCGAGCGCATCACATTATTACTCATCATCGCAAATGCCAAACAGGGAACACCAAATAGAATCACCGAAAAATACTCTTTGGCGTAAGGCAAAATATCGCCATTTCCACCAAATAACCGTAGAATCGGCTCGCCGATTAATATTCCACCCAATACTGCCGTAACGGCTAAGATCAGCGTTAAGCTAATCATATTGCCAAAAGTACAAAAGGCTTTTTGGCGATCATCACCTCCCAATGCGCGCGAAATAATCGACGCGCCACCTACGCCAATCGACATCCCCAACGAGGAAATCAAAAACGTAATCGGCATCACGACCGTAATCGCCGCAATCCCCAGCGTACCGACGTATCGACCCACAAAGATCGTATCGACAATAAAATAAATCGACATCACGAGGATGCCAATGGAGGCGGGAACGCCCATTTTGACGAGTAACTGCGGGATAGGTTCAGTACCAAGTTCTTTAGAGCGGTTGGGCTGGGTGTTAGGCATATTTTTTCAAAGCAAAAGGTGAGTAGGTTGAAAGTAGAATGGCGCACGTTCTAGCTTTATGCTCAATTCTACGACAATTTTTATGTCATTACAGACAAATAAGCTGCCACGAATGTTTTAAATTAGCACTTTAGAACGCGACCTTATTTTTAAAATTTGAGAAAACCATTATATGTCTAATTCCCTACGCATTGCCATTATTCAAGAATCCCCCGTTTACTTACAACTCAAATGGAGTTTAGAAAAAGCTGAATCGCTGATTCAGCGCGCTGCTGCTGAGAAAGTCGATTTGATCGTCTTCGGCGAAACCTGGCTGACGGGTTATCCCGCCTGGCTGGATATTTGTCCCAATGTCGCGCTTTGGGATCACGAACCCACCAAAGAAGTATTCGCTAAGATGCACGCCAATAGCATCAGCGTGCCGAGTGCAGAAACCGATTTGATTGGTAAATGGGCGCGGCAATACGGCGTGACCATCGTGATGGGTTGCAATGAAGTCATCAAATCAGGCATAGGACAAGGAACGATTTTCAACAGCATTCTTACTTTTAATAATGAAGGGCAGCTGGTTAATCACCACCGCAAATTAATGCCGACCTATACCGAAAAACTGCTCTATTCGACGGGTGACGGTGCAGGTTTAAAAACGGTAGATACGCCTTTCGGCAAACTGGGTAGCTTGATTTGTTGGGAACATTGGATGCCGTTGACGCGTCAAGCGATGCACAACGAAGGCGAAATCGTTCACCTCGCGCTCTGGCCCGCCGTCGTGGATCGACACATTTGGGCGAGTCGGCATTATGCGTTTGAAGGGCGTTGTTTTGTCGTCGCCGTCGGGCAAATTTTGCGCGTCCGCGATTTACCTACCGAATTAGATTTGCCCGAAAAATTGGATGGCAAACCTGATGAAATGATTTTAAACGGAGGCAGTTGTATTTTTGATCCTTCTGGACATTTTGTGTTGCAACCGCAGTATAATCGCGAAGATATTATCATCGCCGAGATTCCAGATTTAGCGAAAGCGACCCGCGAACGCATGACGCTGGATGTAACGGGACATTATCAGCGACCAGATGTGTTTGATTTGCAGGTGGATAAGCGGCGGTTGATTTAATGGAGGACAGACATTCCTGTCTGTCTGTCATGTCACTCACATTTTATACAGACAAGAATGTCTGTCCTCCACGATATTCAAACTTTTTCCTAAGTTTGAATTATGAAACTTATCTACTCTATAATAAATCGAAGAACGAATGCCATTCCCCCTTTGAAGGGGGCTAGGGGGATGTCGCGCACGTATCAGCGTGACTCATATGCTATGTATAACATCCCCCCTGCCTCCCTTCAAAGGGGGATGAAGATTTTTTTTTTAACTAAAAACTTGTGATTCATTGTATTGATATTATTTGTTATTCCCAGTTGCAAGTCTGACCCTCAACCAACTGATAATCAACCGATTAAAACCGTAGAAAACCCGCTCTACGACCTTCTTCTTTCTACTAAAACCAACGTCGATTTTACCAATCAACTCAGCGATACCGAAGCGTTCAACATCG
>JBGCES010000685.1:0-7740 GCA_045106545.1 Saprospiraceae bacterium | reverse complement strand
AAATTTACACTTTGATTTTTTCAATTGATGATTACTTCCTATGGTCGTGAGATCGCTTCGCTAAGTTTTATTGAATAAAAACCATTCATTCAGCAAAATCACCATTTGGGCAACATGTAAATTTATTTTCTCGGCATTTCTAATGGGTACTTCATTAAAATAAGCTTTCAATTACTTTCTCTTCCGTAATGCCTTCTGCTTCTGCTTTGTAATTACGCACGATGCGGTGGCGTAGGACATAATTAGCAATCGCTTGTACATCTTCAATGTCGGGAGAATATTTTCCATTAATCGCCGCATGACATTTTGCACCCAAAACTAAATATTGAGAAGCACGTGGACCCGCACCCCAAGAGATGTAATCATTTACTTTCTGAGTAGCACGTGCAGTACCTGGACGCGTCTTAGTCGCTAGCGATACGGCATATTCCAACACATTATCTGCGATTGGAATTTTACGAATCAGGTTTTGGTAATATAAAATTTGCTCGCCCGTCAACGCGTGTTTCAACTTCACTTTTTTATTCGTAGTTGTACTTTTCACAACGGCAACTTCTTCTTCGTAAGTTGGGTAGTCCAACGGAATATTGAACATAAAACGGTCAAGTTGTGCTTCAGGTAATGGATACGTACCTTCTTGCTCAATCGGGTTTTGTGTTGCTAATACAAAAAACGGTGCAGGTAAAATATGACGTACGCCACTCACAGTTACCGAGCGTTCTTGCATCGCTTCGAGCAGTGCAGCTTGCGTCTTAGGTGGTGTACGGTTAATCTCATCCGCCAATACGATATTGGAAAACAAGGGACCTTTATTAAATTCAAATTTGCGATTCTCACCCAAAATTTCCGCTCCTGTAATATCAGATGGCATTAAATCGGGCGTAAATTGGATACGTTTGAAATCTAAATCCAATACTTCGGCAATGGTACTCACCAATAACGTTTTCGCTAACCCAGGAACGCCGACTAGCAAGCTATGACCATTACTAAATAAGGAAATGATAACGGTTTTGACGACCTCGTCTTGTCCAATAATTACTTTACCAATTTCACTTTTGAGATCTTTATAAGATTGTGCGAGTGCATCGACTGCCTCCACATCGGATTTGTAAGCGGTTTGTGCCATTATTTATTTCTGGATTTTGGAAGTTGGATATTGGATGTTGGATGGAATGCTTTCCAAAGTCCAATATCCATAATCCAATATCCTATTTTTTTAGACAAAGGAGAAACGTCTAAAAATGAAGGTTTGTTTCGTGTAAGGTTAAAATTCCAATATTTATGCCATTTGATAGGAATTAATGAGTTTTAAATTATAAAACAACGGGTTTTATGATAATATCAACGCGCCGATTTTTTAATCGACCCTCCAAGGTCGAATTATCATAAATCGGATTCAACTCACCAAAACTTTCCGTCGAAATTCGTTCGGCGGGAACATTTCTAATTAATAGTTGCTGGATTGCCGCTCGATTGCGCATTTGCGACAGCCAATCATTATACTCCTTACTCCCAATATTATCCGTATGTGCGTGTACGCTGATTTGTTGATTGTCTAGTGCGCCGACTTCAATCAGCCAATTCTCCAACCCTAAAATTTGCTCTTGGTCAATAAAATAATTACCACCGCCGAAGTAGATGCTGTAAATATGATAATTCGGTTCTTCCGCTTCTTGGGCAAATATTGCAACTGAAAAGCATAAAAAAATAATTGGTAAAAATAAAAATTTGAGTTTATGCATTAGCAGGAAGTCTTGCAGTATCAATTTTATGAGTAATTGATATATTCAAATTATGAAAATAAATAGTATTCGGCGTGCTTTTTGCTGATAGTCAGTTAGTTATAAATTCCTCCTTAGTGTAGTGCGTATTCGGCTAATGTTTTTTCAAGTATTCAGCAAAATAATTTAGATAGATAATTAACCGATGCGCCGCACTTCCCTTGAACAAACACTAAAAATAACTATGTATCAACACAAATTCCCCCCTATTCTGTGGTTATGCATTATTTATGTCATGACCATAGCGGCTTCTTGCGAAGATGATCTGCAAATCGGAACACGCCCGCAAGATTTCACTAAAGAGATGCGCGAAGAACTCGGCGAGCTCCTTTCTGCGACCATTGTCGTCAATTCCACTCAATTTCCTATTGTTCCAGAAACAGCTCCTTTCGATTCTGCTTACTGGTATCTGCAAACCTTGTACGATCAAGTGACTGAACGTGCTCACGCAGATCGCAGTTCAATGGAAAGCAAACGCTGGTCACCCGATCGACCATGGAAAGTACACATTATTAATGATGATCGCAACCAAAATGCCTTTGCTGTGCCAGGCGGCGACTTTTTTATCACTACTGGACTACTGAAAAGTATTGACAAAGAATATGAAATTTATTATATCATGGCATTTGAAAGCCAACTGATGGATAGCCGCCAATTGCTCAATCGCTTAATCACTGAATATAGTTCAGTTGCATTGGATCACTTAATCGAACAGCGTTCTTACCCCAATGCGGTAACGGCGAATATCATAGCCAGCGAATTACCAAGTCTGATTTTTGACGAAGGCGCAGTAGCAGAAGTCGATGAATTATCGGTAGCAGAAATCTGCACGACTTCTATTTTTGATCGCTTAGGTGTAGTGGAAATTATTGAAGATGGCGCGGTGGAAAATTGGTTAGATACGAAAAATTATGCGGGACGAGCGGTAATTGTGCCACAGTTGCAGGAAGCGGAATTGACTGATTGTGGCGTGGTGAAGAGCAATGGAACGTATCGAAGGTTTGTGTTGAATAAGTTGCCTTAATTACTTACAATTAGTAGTTCCACCCGCCGATTCATCTGCCGCCCCTCATCAGTCAAATTACTCGCCATCGGTCGCGTACTCCCATACCCCTCAAACAGCGTCCGCGCCGTTTCGATGCCATTTTGATTTAAAAAAGTAACGACCGCACCCGCGCGCCGTTGCGAAAGCGACTGGTTATATTCGTCTTCGCCCTGCGCGTCCGTATGTCCGTTGATTTGAATAATCAGCTGCGGATTATCGCGCATCAATTGCAGTAATTTGTTGAGTTCGACGTAAGAACGGGGGAGGAGTTCAGATTTATCCGTCTCGAAGTAAATATTTTTCAAAGGAATAATTTTTCCTTCTTCTAAAGTAATCAAGGTTAAATCATCCGCCTTAACGGGAACGTCCAAAATGGGCGGTACTTTTTTAACGGAAATATCATCCAAATAATAGTAGGCATAGTTGTACGAACTCGGATGGACAGCGCGGGTTTGTGTCAAACTATCGGGATAGAAATTACCTGCCACGACATATTCTGCTTCACTTTCTGCGATAAACTTACCTGTTACGCGCGTCCAATTTCGACCAGAAGCACTGACTATTTTCTCCGCTTTTACTTGTGGTTCGTGTTCCACTAGCGCATCTAGTTTTAAATCAATTTTTTTATCTGAAAAATGCACGCCAATATTATTAACCTGCAATGATTTCGGTAAATGCGCGACCCAAAATTCTACGCGATATTCCTGCCCAATCACCAATGGTTCTTTTAATTGAATCTGCACATATTCCCGACAGTGCGGCTTCCCATTATCACAACCATAAACCGTCATGCCAATCATTGATTTGCCCGTCCGCGCAAACTGATTGCCAAAACCCTTCTCTGCCCAAACCGTCGGAACACGCACGCCTGGACCAAATACATCTGGCGAAGCCGTCGTCGCTGCTGACCAATATTTCATCACTCGCGTAAAGTGTTGTCCTTTATAAAACCAACCAATGGGCACTGCTGCAAATTTTTCAAAACTTGGATTAGGCACTAAATTGTCCGTCGCAGCAAACTCGTTGATTTGTGCCGTTAGGTTGAACAAACAACCCAAAAAGGAGCCAAGGATGATCAATTTTTTCATATTTCGGATATTGGACATTGGATTTCGGATATTGGAATGGAGATTTCTACATTCCAATATCCAACATCGAATATCCAACTTCCATTCTACAACGTCTTTTCTTTCTGCCTTTGTATCTCAATTGGTCAAAATAACGCAATCGCTCAATTTTTCCTACCTTTGTGCCCGTTTTTAGCTTATCATCGAATCTGTAAACGCAGTTGTACTTTTACATTTAGCGTCTTACATTTTACATTTTACTTTTCAATGATTGCCTACATCAAAGGAGCGATTACTTTTAAATCCCCGACTTTTATTTTAGTGGAAACGGGCGGTATTGGCTATCGGGTCAATATTAGTTTGCAGACTTATGCGCAGATTGAAAAATTAGAACAGGTCAAAATCCTTACCTATTTTCATGTGAAGGAGGATAGTCAGACGCTTTACGGTTTTGCGGAAGATGCGGAACGGAAGTTGTTTATTCACTTGATTTCAGTATCTGGAATTGGTCCGAGTACGGCGCAAGTTATGTTATCAGGGATGAGTGTGGACGAGGCGCGAGCGGCAATTGTCGGCGAAAATGTGGATGCATTTAAAAAAGTAAAAGGCATTGGACCTAAGACGGCAAAAAGAATTATTCTTGATTTGAAAGATAAGATAATGAAAGACGGTGGCGATGCGTTATTAGCAAGTGCAACGGCAACAGGGAGTAGTTCGGCAGTGAGAGAGGAAGCGTTGGCAGCGTTGGTGGCGTTAGGTTACAACAAAATTAAAGTACAAAAAACATTAAATAAAATATTGCGACAGAAACAATTTGATAAAGTAGAGGACTTGATACGCGAAGGATTGAAGCAATTATTTTGATATAAAATTCGGATTTGACAGTTTTTATAAAAACATCAAATCACGCCCGCCTAAATATTTCTACTAAAACTAAAATTTTCTCCCTTTATGGGCGCGAAAACAGACCATTCTTGCGTTCAAGTGGGGTTTTTATGTTAAAAAAATTAACGGTACACTTCAAATTACCGTTTTTCAGTTTGATTTCTAAATTTTCTACATAAATACAATGACAGAATTAGTAAATGACGAAATGAATGAATAAGTGCTGAATATTAGTTTTCTAACTGCTTAAATCTGTCAAACTATTTAACTATTTGGTCAAGATCAAAGATACTACGATCATATTTTTATAAAAAACATTTTCCCTGAACATACACTAGCTGTACCGCTACGACACTTTAACTTTAAAACAAAAAAGGCAGTCTAGTGACGTATTAAACAATGAGATAAATAATGGACTGGTCATTGGTGTAATTGTTGATTAATGATAATTATAATATTTAATTCGATGACAATCAGTTTTAAGTGAGCTATAACGAACAAAATACGATAGAATAATTAAAAATTTGGTTACTCGTTACTTGTTCTTGATTACTCGTTACTTATCTTGTTTATTGCCAAATTTTATCATGAATAGAGCGTTATTTTTACTTAGCACACTACTCGTTTTAGTCACCGCTTATCAATCTCAGGCTAACAACAGACATCTAGGCGATCCTTTCACAGCAGATTATATACTCGCTGCGCCCGATACGATTCCTGTACAGCCTCGATATGGCGATTTTATCAATGACGAACAGAGTAATCCTTTCGATCTGCAAGATCCTGCTACTATCACGCAGGATGTCGAGTACGATCCCATTACTAATCAGTATATCATCACCGAAAAAATTGGCGAAGAATATTACCGCATGCCGACTTATATGTCGTTTCGGGAATATTTAGATTATCGCGCCAAAAAGCAAGAGCAAGATTACTTCAATCAGCTATCAGGCGTGAGTGGAGGTGATCGAAGTGGGAGTGGTAAGATCGATCCGATTGCTAAAGTGGATGTTGATAATACACTAATCGATCGACTCTTTGGAGGTACAGAAGTAGATATTCAACCGCAAGGAAGTATTGATTTGACTTTTGGGGTAGATTTACAAAAAGTAGAAAATCCAACCTTGACGGAACGCCAACGCCGCAACGGTGGTTTCGATTTTGATATGGCGATCCAGATGAACGTAGAAGGTAAAATTGGTGAAAAACTAAACCTTTCTACTGCTTATAATACGCAAGCAACTTTTGATTTTGATAATCAAATGAAGCTGGATTATAATACGGACGCCTTTAGTGAAGATGAAATTATTAAAAAAATTGAGGCAGGTAATGTGAGTTTGCCACTACGCGGAACGTTGATTCAAGGAAGTCAGAGTTTGTTTGGTTTAAAAACCGAATTGCAATTTGGACACTTACGCATCACCGCGGTCGCATCGCAGCAAAAATCACAGCAAAAAGAGATTGTCATTGAAGGCGGTAGTCAGTTCAAAGATTTTGAGGTCTATGCGGATGAATACGACGAAAACCGTCACTTCTTTCTTTCGCATTTTAATCGCAGTACTTTCGAGGAAGGCTTATCGCAATTGCCGCAGGTACGTTCGTTATTCAATATTACACAATTAGAAGTTTGGATTACCAACGATCGTAACGTCACCAACGGTACGCCGCGTCAAATCCTCGCAATTGCCGACTTGGCTGAACCAATAGAAAGAACCAGTAATAGCAACACCGTACCCGTTTTAACGCCTCCTTTCCAAACTGATATTACAGGACAACGTCCCTTGCCCGATAACGATGCCAACCCACTTTTTGATCAAATTAAAGATAGTCCACTAAGTGCGACGGTAGATCGAGTCGTGCCATTTTTGCGGAATCAGGTTGGCTTGCAACAAGGACGTGATTTTGAACAAGTAAATGCACGTAAACTCGAACCGAGTGAATATAGTTTTCATCCTGAATTGGGTTTCGTTTCCTTAAATATTAATGTTCGTCCCGACCAAGTAGTCGCGGTTGGATATTCTTATTCTTATAATAACGAATTATATCAGGTCGGTGAATTAGCAAATGCTAATCCACAAAAAGGAGATATTCCTAACGAAAATGCTTCGATTCAACTAGGTACGAATCAAAATACTACTATTGATACGACAGGACGTCGCGCGACAAAGGATAATGTACTGGTGGTGAAAATGTTAAAAAGTACGATCCCTCGGGTGGACTTACCGCTATGGGATTTGATGATGAAAAACTTTTATTCCATCGGTGCTTACCAAGTAAATCGGGATGACTTCAAGATGGATGTTTTTTATGATGATCCAGGTCAGGGACCAAAACGTTTCTTACCACAATCACGGATTGGTAATCAAGAATTGCAAAGTTCGGGAATTCCATTGTTGACTATTTTTGGATTAGACCAATTGAATGTACAGCTCGATCCGCAGCCTGATGGCGTTTTTGATTTCGTTACGGGTCTGACGATTTATCCCAATAATGGACGGGTCATGTTTCCTAAACTGGAACCTTTCGGTAGCTCACTTGCTGAAGTTATCGAACCCGATATTTTTGATTCCCGCTACGTTTATCAACAATTATATGATTCTACCGTAACGGTCGCGCGGGAATATCCTGAGTTAAATCGTTTTGCGATTCGCGGGTCGTATCGTACGAGTGTTTCCTCCGAAATTTCGCTGGGTGCGTTTAATATTCCACCTGGTTCGGTGACGGTGAATGGCGGTAGTTTGGTAGAAGGACGAGACTATGAAATTGATTATGCGATTGGACGGATTCGGATTTTGGATGATGCGATTTTGAATGCTGGAACGCCGATTCGCGTTCAATTTGAAGATAAATCACTCTTTGGTTTTATCCAAAAAACGATGGTCAGGGTCAGAGCAGATTATGAATTGGATAAAAAAGCAAATTTAGGCGCAACCTATCTGCATCTTCTTGAACGACCGTTTAC
>JBGCES010000684.1:0-13055 GCA_045106545.1 Saprospiraceae bacterium | reverse complement strand
ATGCGATTATTGTATAAGCGTTATCCAATAAGTGGGACGCTATCCCACTTATTGAGTTGGTCACATTATTATGAGTTATTGAAAGTCGATGATGAATTGGCACGGTCATTTTATGAACAGCAAGCAATTAATGAAAATTGGACAGTCGATGAATTAAAAAGACAAAAGAAATCGGGCTTATTTCACCGATTAGCTATTGGTAAAAGCAAAGAAGAAATTCAGAATTTAGCAAAAGTAGGTCAGGTTATTAAATCGGAAAAAGACATTATCAAAGATCCGTATATTTTTGAGTTTCTGGGTTTCCCTGAAGACTATCGCTACACTGAAAGTGATCTTGAAAAAGCAATCATTAGCAATATTCAGCAGTTCCTTTTAGAAATGGGCAAAGGATTTGCTTTCATAGGGCGGCAACAACGAATCACCATCAATAATCGCCATTATTTTGTTGATTTAGTATTTTATCACGTCAAACTGAAATGCTACATGTTAATTGACTTAAAAATTGGCGAAGTAGAACATGAACACATCGGACAGATGAAATTATACCTCGGCTACTACACCAAAGAAATCAACGAAACCACTGATAACGAGCCAATCGGGTTAATTCTTTCAGAAGAAAAAGATGATATTATGGTAGAATATGCAATGCTGAATGATAGCTCTAAATTGATGGTGGCGAAGTATCAGCTTTATTTGCCTGAAGTGGAGGCGTTGCGGGAGAAGGTCAGGGAAGTGATGGAGCGATAGTATTTGGAACGAGTTGAAAGAAACGCGCCAGCGGTTTAAAAATTACACTTTTTTCCTTAATTAGCTGTTCAGTCTTTGGGAATAAGCGTAATACTCGCAAAAAAGCATTAAAGATTTAATCATATATATTACGGTTATATTAACAGTGAAATCAATGAAAGCATTATCAAGATATAAATTTACAAAAAAGTTGCACTCTACCTCGGTCAACCTTGAGTTATTAATGCAATTAGAAAATTATATTTTAGATCACTTGTTTAAACTACTTGAAATCGAAAATCGTGAAATAATTAAGATAGAGAAAATCAAAAAGACCTTCAAGGAAATAATAGATGAGGAGATAAAGAATATAGTTCAAAAAGAGGATTCTACCAGTGAGGATATTGAGAATTTAGTTGACAAAATTAGAAGGAATAATATAGATAACTTTATAGCCTTTAATAGAAGTCTTGAAAAATATAATGAAAAGTATAAGTTTTTGATTGAAGATTATTTAGGTGAAGAAGAATTTAATAGAGTTGCCGATTTTAATAGGTCTAAATTTGATAATAATACAAAGAGGGTTCGGTTAGATTACTCCATTCTTGATTATGAAAGGGGTTCACATTTGAACATTTCTATATCATTTGATAAAAGCAAATTATTCTCTGAAATATCTATCAGTATGACTTCTGTTGGCGCAAAAGAACTCGCTTCAGGTATAGAATCAAGTATATCGTCAATAATAAAGAATTACAGAAATTCAAATTATCTTTTTGCTGAAAGAGTCAATGTAGATTTCATAGTAATGATTCTAAATATATTTTTGCCTATACTTGCGCTTCTTATATTTAAATATTATCCTGTTGAATCAATTATCATTTTTGCATTTGTTTTATCTCTAAATCTATATAAAAAATACATGAGGAGATATAAACCCTACTGTGAATTTGATACTAGGGAGCAAGAAGAGTTTAATGATAAAGCCAAATGGTTCAATAGATTAATCATTGGTTTTTTAATTACAGGAGTCGCGTTTGTTTTTCTGAGAAAGTACTTACTTAATTTTTAAATTCAAAATGCAGAAAATAGGTATTCGATTTGGAATAAACACTTAAATCAAGGGTTCAACTTTATAAGTAGTTGAAAACGAGGTAGCTAATTTTTACACGAATTGATAATTCGTGAAGATTATCACTCAAAGACGCACAACTACCTGAAAATCAATGCTGTTTTTTAACCCTTGATTCGCATACTTAATTATTCCGCTAAAATTTAGACTTAGAAAGCGCACGACTTAATAGTTCACATTCTGAGGTCTAACATTAACTCACAAAATAGCCACACAAATTCCTTACTTTTGCGCCTTCAAAAAACTCACTTCACTGATAGAGCGAAGAAATTAACCCAATTTCCTCCATTTCTAGAAACATTATCAGCTAAAGGAACGATTATTCTCCTTTGAAGTGTTGAGGGTAAAAGCCATAAAAAACACGTCCGAGTTGAAAACATCGAACGAGCACAATAGAAACATAAAATACAAAATAAACCTTTGCGCCTTCGCGCCTCCCGCAATTCTTCGGGACAGGTTTTGCGTTTACATCACTAAGATATGAAACCGAATTACGAAGCTCAAGCCATCGAAAAAAAGTGGTACGACCACTGGCTCAAAAAGAACTACTTCCACTCTGAACCGGACGAGCGCGAGCCGTACAGCATCGTCATTCCGCCGCCGAATGTGACGGGTGTCTTGCATATGGGACACATGTTGAACAATACGATTCAGGATATTTTGATTCGGAAGGCGCGGCTGGAAGGAAAAAATGCTTGTTGGGTACCGGGGACGGATCATGCGTCTATTGCGACGGAGGCAAAAGTCGTGAAGAAGCTACGGGCGCAAGGCATTAAGAAAAGTGACTTGTCGCGCGAGGAGTTTTTGGAACATGCGTTTGCGTGGAAAGATGAATATGGCGGGAAGATTTTGACGCAGTTGCAGAAGCTGGGCGCGAGTTGCGATTGGGAACGGACGCGCTTTACGATGGAACCTAAATTGAGTAAGGCGGTACTCAAAGTATTTGTGGACTTGCACCGCAAAGGGCGCGTTTATCGCGGTAAGCGGATGACGAATTGGGATCCCGTTGCTTTGACGGTTTTGTCGAACGAGGAAGTGTTGTATAAAGACGAAAATTCTAAGTTACATTACGTGCGTTACCAAATCGAAGATTCGGAAGAGTTTGTAACGATTGCAACGGTGCGCCCCGAAACGATTTTGGGTGATTCGGCGATTGCAGTTAATCCAAAGGATGAACGATTTACGCACCTCGTAGGTAAACGGGCGATTGTACCGTTGGTGAATCGACCGATTCCGATTATCGCGGATCGTTACGTGGAAATGGATTTTGGTACAGGCTGTTTGAAAGTAACGCCTGCGCACGATATGAACGATTATGAAATTGGGCAACGCCACAATTTGGAAGTCATCGACGTATTGACGGACGATCGTAAAATGTCGGAAGCGGCGCAGTTTTACGTGGGCGAAGATGCGTACAAAGCACGTAAATTAATCGTTGCCGATTTAGAGGAAAAAGGGCATATCGTAAAAATTGAAGATTACCAAAATAAGGTTGGTCGCTCTGAGCGTACCAATGCGGTAGTTGAGCCACGTTTGACGTTACAGTGGTATTTGGGCATGAAAGACTTTGCGAAAACGGCGCTGCATTCGGTAGAAAGTGGACAAGTGAAGTTCTATCCTGAGCACTTTTGGAATATGTTCCACTCGTGGTTGAAGGAAGATAATGTACGTGATTGGTGTATTTCGCGTCAATTGTGGTGGGGACAACGGATTCCAGCTTGGTACTACGAAGATCACGTTTTTGTAGCAGAAACGGCGGAAGAAGCGATTGCGGAAGCGCGCATAAAAACGGGTAAGGCAAATTTACAACTTGCCGATTTACGCCAAGATGAAGATGTATTAGATACGTGGTTTTCGTCATGGTTATGGCCCATTTCAGTTTTTGACGGTTTTGAAAATCAGGAAGAATTGAAGTACTACTACCCTACCAATACCTTGGTAACGGGTTGGGACATTATGTTCTTCTGGGTAGCGCGGATGATTATGTCGGGTTACGAATATAGCGGTGAACTGCTCGGTTTGGATCACGTTTTGAAGAACGGACGACAGCCATTTAATGCGGTTTATTTCACGGGTATGGTTCGGGATAACAAACGCCGCAAGATGTCGAAATCGTTGGGTAATTCCCCTGATGCGTTGGAATTGATTGATAATTATGGTGCGGATGGCGTACGGTTTGGAATGTTGTCATCGGCTGCAGCGGGTAACGATATTATTTTCGATGCGCCGATTGATCCGAAGACGAAACAAGCATTAAGCGAAAGTCAATTGTGTGAGCAAGGCAGTAAATTTTGCAATAAAATGTGGAACGCACTGAAATTACTCAAAGGCTTTGAGTTAATTGACGATTATGCAGATGATGCGACTAAGGCAAATAACGAATTAGCCATCAAATGGCTCGATAACCGTTTCCAAATGACTTTAAAAACATTGGAAGCGAATTTCGAAGAATACCGTTTGAGTGATGCCGTGATGAACTTACGAAGTTTTATTTGGGATGATTTCTGTTCGCTCTTTTTGGAATGGATTAAACCTGAATACGATCGCGCTGCGAATAAAAGTTTGCCACTGGATCGCGCTACTTACGAAGCGACCATCGGCTACTTTGAAAAATTCATGACCGTTTTGCATCCGTTTATGCCGTTTGTAACGGAAGAAATTTGGCATTTGCTGCGCGAACGGGCGGAAGGTGAAGATTGTATCATTTCTACTTATCCAAAGGCGGGCGATTACGATCAGAAATTGCTCACTAGCATTGAAACGATTCGGGATGTTTTGACTAAAATCAAAGACGCACGGAACAAAAATCAGGTGAGTCCACACGAGCCGTTGCCGTTATTTATTCAAAATGGAAAAAATGCGAAGGCGTTGTATAGCCAAGCAGGTATCCCAGAATTACTGAATAAATTAGGCGTTTTAGCAGAAATGACCTTTACGGATTCGGAACCTGACAGTGCGATTAATTTCGTTTCGGGAACGGAAAAATACTACGTCGTGATCGAAAAAGAAATTGACGTAGAAGCGGAGCGCGAACGGATCACTAAGGAATTAGAACGCCAACGCGGTTTCCTCAAAGGCGTGGAAAAGAAACTGAGCAACGAACGTTTTGTGAATAATGCGCCAGCTGTGGTAGTTGATAAAGAGCGAAAGAAAATGGCGGATAGTCAATTGCGAATTAAAGCATTAGAGGAAAGTTTGCAACAGTTGGGCTAACTGAAATAAACTTACCGTAAAAAATAGACAAAGCGTACCGAAGATGTTAAATTCGGTGCGCTTTTCTTTTTATTCCATCGACATTTGTTGAAGCAGGTATTTTTACTTAGCTTTATGTTCCCTTCCACCTATTTGATTACTAAGTTTCTGGCAAAACTAAGACTGACTATCTTATTTGAAATCAAAAGGTGTGTTTTTTTTAATGTATTTTTCCTCACCGCTATTCTAAAATGCACTACTGTTCCTAAGTAGGCATCTTTCCAATCCAATCCCCTTTACGTTTATTGCATTTTACATTTTTGTTTTTTCAGTACTGCGAATTTGCAGCATACTGAGGTTATTATTTTGGTTCTTTTACAAATCCAGTGAATGAGTCAGCCGGCAACAATTCTCAGCACTACCCTGCGGTCGCTTTCTCGAACAATTTTAAGTCTGACACCGAATTTTTCAAAGAACTTTTTTATTAGCGAATTCAAATTTTTCTGACGACAACGAATCCAAATTTTTTAATGGTAATGAAAGAGAGAAAGTCTTAGTAACACCCGTGGCTTAGCTCGCTTTTACCGCATTTTTTAACCATGACTTACCGCATACTATTCACATTTTCCACACTGCTGTGGATCAACTTTTGTATTGCACAAAACGGCAATAGAAACTTACCTCCTAGCTATTTTTTCGGAGAAGAGTCCTCCAATATACCAATTGTTACAACTCCGCGCGTCAATCACAATCAACTAACAGCAGAAGATAGGGTCAACGACCAACTCAATCAACCCAAGCGTTTTGCCGTAGGGTTTACAACTAATTACAATTTAGAAAATAGTGGTCGCTGGGATGACCTACCCGACGGAGGGCGAATTTGGCGATTAGCAATTCGCTGCCCCAATGCCTTGTCTATCAATCTATTATACAACGAATTTCATCTTCCAGAAGGCGTTGAGTATTATGTTTACCAATCTGATTATTCACAAATACTCGGTCGATTTACCAATGCCAATACGCGCCCAAGTGGTAAATTTGCTACTGCACTAATCAATAAATCTCTGCTTGTTGTCGAGTTATACGAACCGCTTAAATTGGTCGGGCAGAGTCGTTTAGAAATCGGTCAAGTTAATCGAGGCTATCGCAGTTTAGAATCGATCAATACTAATGGCGGTGGGTCAGGTGATTGTCAAGTAGATGTGAACTGTTCGCCCGAAGGCGACAACTGGCAAATAGAAAAAAAGAGTGTTGCTCGTTACCTCATCGAAGGAACGAAGGTTTGTACGGGTACTTTAGTAAATAATACCGCCGAAGACGGGCGACAGCTTTTCCTTACAGCTTACCACTGTGTGGATGAATTGGATGCTGTTACTAATCCTGATGCTTCAGATTTTGTTTTTTATTGGAACTTTGCCCGCGATGAATGTGGTACAAATGGCTCTTCTCAGACCGCAACGACTAGCGGCGCTACGCTATTAGCCAATCATACCAACTCCGATTTTGCGTTATTTGAATTACACGAAAACCCGCGTGCCGTTGCAGATGTCTATTACGCAGGTTGGGATGCAACCAGCAATATCCCAAGCGGTGGTGTGAGTATTCACCATCCAGGTGGTGATTTTAAAAAAATTGCTACTCATAGTTTAGTTCCGACTTGGGACAACTGGTTAGGCACTAGCCCCGCTAGTTCTCACCTCAAAGTACTTCCTTGGGACGGAACGCCCAATGGTCATTCCGTCACTCAAAAAGGGTCTTCTGGTGCGCCACTTTTTAACAATCAACATCACCTAATTGGTCAACTCCATGGCGGCTCAAATATTGATTGCAACGCTCCAGCAAGTGATCCTGGCATTTTTGGCGCGTTGAATTACTCTTGGAACAATAACAATGCTAGTAGCCCACAACGACGATTAAGCGATTGGTTAGATCCAATTAACGGTGGAAATACAAGGGTTTTAAATGGAAAAAGCGTTTTCCCTCCCATGATCACCTTTACAACTAATCAATTAGAAGTAATTGAAGAACTGACGACTGCCGGTAAAGATTGCGCGACCTATGCCACTTACAATTTACGTATGGAAATCGCCGATGCCCCAACTGAAGCAGCAAATATTACTTTAGTAACCAACGGAACAGCAACCAAAGGCTTCGATGCTGATTTTGTGATCCAACCCGAAACTTTTCAATTTACTCCGACCAAACGCTTTCAAGATATTACCCTCCGTGTTTATAATGATGCTATCATAGAAGACATCGAAACCATCAGTATTTCTTATCAATTAGATGCTCAAAATGGCAACGCCAGCACTGGAGTGGTTAATCAACAAATAAATGTAGCAATTGAAAGTAAAGATGTCGATCCGACGGCAACTAAAGTGACCGATATTACTTTTTGGGAAGATTTTGAAAATGGGCTAGGTAGTTTTACGACGACGACCAGTGGAAATGTAGGATTTGCAACTGGTGATGTGAGCACAGCGAGTAGCGACTATTGGAAAATAGTTCCAACGAAAAATGCAACGGAATTTGCCTTTGTTAATGATGACGTGTGTAATTGTATGTTGAATGACGTACTCTTGATTTCACCGAATTTTGATTTTTCTAATACCGTAGATGCGATTTTAGTTTTTGATTATGCTTTTTCAGGGCAAGATTATGAAAAGTTGGAAATTCTTGTTTCTACCGATGATGGTCAGAACTGGTCAACACCAATTGCAACTATGGAATACGAAAGCAACTATCTCTCTAACGGTATTTACGAAACAGATTGGGTAGAAAATGAAGTGATTGATTTAAAAAATTATGACAATCTTGCTTCGCTACGTTTTGCATTCCGTTACTCTGATGGCAATATCTGGGCTTACGGTACAGCAATAGATAATGTGCGTTTATTGACCACTACTCAGCAAAGTTCTACGCCTGTGCAAATGGCAGTCAATTCCAACGATCCGACTTACGCACGCGTTCCACCTTTTACGACCGTTCACTTCTACGATCCGAGTAGCAAAAATATCATTGCGACCGTCGAAAATGATAGCGATCATGATTTTGGTTGTACGACTTTAGAAGTAGATCGCGCGGGTGCAAGTGCGACTTATCCTTTTGCGAATAGCGAAAATCGACAAGAAATTTTTAGTAAAACGTTCAAATTCACTCCTGAATTTCAGAGTACGACTGCTGATTATATTCTAACCACTTATCATCAGCCAGAAGAAATCACGGCATGGCAAAATGTCGCTGTTCAAAATGACAACGACTCCTTAAAAGCTATCCAAGTCACTGATAATCAATTGATTAAAAATATCAATAGTAACAACATTACTTTTTATAATATCAATCAACAAACTGCTCAAGTGAGTAATTTTGGAACGGATATAAAAATCAGCAGCTTTCATTTTGGTGGATTAAGTGCTTTTGGATTTGGTATGCAGCAGCAGATTCCGAACACTACTGTTTTGCCACTAGAACTACTCTATTTTTCGGGTAAAACTCAGACTACTGGTAACTTCATTAACTGGGCAACCGCTTCAGAAATTGACTTGACGGCTTTTCAGTTAGAACGTTCAACGGATGGTATCAACTTCTCAACGATTGCAACTTTACCTGCGGCGCAAATTGCATATGAATATGATTTTTTGGATGCTAAAATTCAAGCAAATCAAACTTATTTTTATCGTTTGAAAAGTGTAGAAACGGGAACGGAGAAAGTTGTCAGCCCAGTGATTCAGGTGCAGACGCAGAATCAAGTTAACAATCTACAAATTAGCCCTAACCCCTTTAGCAATCAGCTACAAATACAAACCGACCAAGACGAAATCATTGATATATATGACGCTTTCGGACGCATTGTAGAACGAATTAACACCAACGATCAAAACGTTTTGGAATTAAATACAAATCGCTGGAAATCAGGTGTTTATTTTATAAAAACAACTCAAACGACCTTGCGAGTTATCAAGTTATAACTGTTGGTAACAAAGGCTTTAGCCTTTCCCGTCGAAGCGCTTTAGGGCTGATTGTTCTATGTTATTTTATGCATTTTATGCCATCCTAAAGGATGAGGACAGGAAAGGCTAAAGCCTTTGCTACCAGCAATCAACTCGTCCGCCCAATTGGAGAAATCTAATTGGGCGGATTTTGTTTTTGTCAATTGATAATGAATGGATTATCTAACTTATAAAATCTAGCTACTGACCATTTTTTCCACAAATCATCCTCATTTCAAATTATATCGTCGAACAATTTCACTAATTTAACTTTTGATTTCTAACTTGCCTTTCTATTAAAAATACCAGCAGCAGCATGAAAGAAACCACTGTACCAACCAATAATCCACAACCCGGCGTTTCACCTCCCGAAGCACTTCCAACCACGACTGCCATCAAAAAATTTGGCACTTTTGGCGGTGTTTTCACGCCTACATTATTGACCATTTTGGGAGTCATTATGTATCTCCGACTCGGTTGGGTCGTCGGTAATGCAGGACTATTAGGTGCATGGTTGATCATTATTCTTTCCTTCGTCATTACTACCGCTACGGCTTTAGCTATGTCTTCCATTGTTACCAATATTCGGATTGGTGCGGGTGGTGCTTATGCGATAATTTCGCAGTCACTGGGATTAGAAATTGGCGGTAGTTTGGGGATTCCGCGCTACATTTCACAGGGATTGGCGGTAACGATGTATATTTTTGGTTTCCGCGAAGGCTGGTTAATGATTTTTCCCGATCATCCTGCTTTTGCTATAGACATTGCGGTTTTTATTATTTTATTTGGGATAGCGTACAAAAGTGCAGATTTGGCGATTCGAGCGCAATTTGTCATTATGGGCATCATTATTTTATCGCTCTTTTCGATTGTGATGGCGGCATATTTTGGCTCAATGGGCATTTCGACCCAAGATGCGGTACGTTGGGGCGAATTTGGTTCGATTGAAGGGAGTTTGACGAGTACCGATTTTTGGTTGGTTTTTGCCGTTTTCTTTCCCGCTTCGACGGGCATTATGGCGGGTGCAAATATGTCGGGTGAATTGAAAGATCCACGCGGGAGTATTCCCAAAGGGACGCTGTTGGCGATTGGGGTTTCTATCGTTATTTATCTAGTGTTGGCGTATTGGATCGCCCGTTCGGCTTCGACCGAAGAATTGATAAATAATTACAATGTGATTATTGAAAAATCTTGGCTGCCACCTTTGGTTATTGCAGGGGTGTTGGGCGCGACTTTTAGTTCCGCACTCGCTTCGATTATTGGCTCGTCGCGCATTTTATTTGCTATGGGGCAACATCGCGTTTTGCCGCAAGGCAAATGGTTGGCTCAGCAAACGAGCGCAGGACAACCACGTAATGCTATGTTAATTACGGGCGTCTTGATTTTCGTTTCCATGCTACTGCGTGATTTGAATGCGATTGCGCCCTTAGTGACCATGTTTTTTCTGATTACTTACGCTATGTTGAATGTGGTGGTAATTATTGAACAAAACTTGACATTGATCAGCTTCCGACCGCTATTCAAAGTTCATCCAGCTGTGCCGTGGGTCGGTTTGATTGGTAGCGTTTTGGCAATGTTTATTATCAATCCGACGATTAGTTTGATTTCAGTAGCGGTTGTTTTTGGCGTGTATTGGGTATTGAGTCGGTCTGATTTGGAAACACCTTTTGAAGATGTACGGTCGGGTATTTTTTCCGCTTTCGCTGAATGGGCAACGAAGCACGTTTCGGGTTTGAGTCATAAATTAGAACGGGCTTGGAAGCCAAATTTGCTCGTTCCAGCTACCGACAGTTCCATTATTCAAGGCAATTTCAAATTTATCCGCGACATCGCATTTCCGAAAGGATCGGCAACTTTAGTCGGCATCGGAAAAGGAGAACAAGCAAACACTTTGGATGATAAACTCACTCAAAACAGTGAAGCCTTTCGTAATATTGGCGTTTATGCTTCACATACGGTCATGAAAACCAATAGCTTTGCTGATGGTGTTAATTTTTCCAATCAAGCGTTACGCTCCGCATTTTTTCGACCCAATATCGTCTTTCTTTCCATGTTAGAAAGCGAGGAAATTCTAACGGAGTATCCGAAAATCATTCAGGAAGCAGATGACTTAGAAATTGGCATTTGTTTATATGCGCCGCATTCTAAAGCATTCTTAGGTCAGCAACAAAATATCAATATCTGGATCAGCAATCGTGGACCAAATTGGAGTATCACCGAAGGCATCGGCAACTTAAATTTATCCATTTTAATTGCTTATAAACTAAAACAAAATTGGAATTGCCACATTCGGTTATTGACCGTCGTAGATAATGAAGAAGATGCGCGGAAGGCACATTTATTCATGAAAGAACTCATCGACCTATCTCGTATGCCTAATATTGAAGGGAAAGTGCTGAAAGGCAAATTTCACGAGAATGTGATGAACGCGCCGCAGGCAGATATTAATATGTTTGGAATGGCGCGCGAACTAGATTTAGACGTCGTGCGGAAGATGGTCAAAGAAGCAGATACAAGTTGTTTGTTTATCCGGGATTCGGGAATTGAAAATGTGCTAGCTTAAATTTGATTGGAACGCGGATTGAACAGATCAAACGGATTGACTCGGATTTTTTTTCGATTTAAAAGAGATATAAAATAAATCTGTGTAGATCTATTAAATCCGTTCCATCCGCGTTCCAATTCCATCTAATTTACATTTATGAATTATCAAAAAATAACTGCCGATTGGCTCGAACATTTTGTCATTGGTTTGAACCTTTGTCCGTTCGCAAAAAAACCATTTGCGACCGATAAAATCATCTATCGCGTAGAGGAAACGACGGAAGTCGATAAGCTAATGGAAACGCTCTTGACCGAGTTATTAATTTTAAATAATACGCCCGCTACGGAGATTTCTACTACGCTGATTATTCACCCAAATGTCTTAACCGACTTCTTGGATTACAATGATTTCCTACATATCGCCAATGATATTTTGAAACGCGTGGATATGGAAGGTATCATCCAAATCGCTTCTTTTCATCCTGATTATCGTTTTGCGGAAACGCAAGAAAATGACGTGACCAATTATACGAACCGCTCCCCTTTCCCAATGCTGCATCTTTTACGCGAAAGCGAAGTCGAACAAGCCGTCGAAACTTACCCTGAAGTGGAAAAAATTCCTGTACGGAATATGGAGCAATTGGAAAGTTTGGGTATGAAAGGTTGGGAAAAAGTGAGTAAAAAGTGGAAACAAAACACATAGACTCATATTCAGTTTTTGCAGTACACTCATTTCGAACTTTCTTTAGGCATGAATAGGTTAGAAACGCCGAAAAAATAAATTTACATTTTTTGGCCAATACTTAGGTAACAAAATCCATAGCAAAGATGGTGTAAAATACTTACTGTAGCTTGGATATATTTTTCTAATTTTTGGACTTATTTTACCAGGATATAAAAAAGCGTTGACTTATTTCATTTTATCAAAAAAGTAAGTGTTAATCTATTCATTATCAATTAGATACGCTTTAAAAATTGTTATAAAATATAGTGCGTGTTAATTAAAAATAAATAGAAATTTTACAGCTCAAATCCTTGCTCGGTACAGTATTTGCATTTCCATGTTTAATTATAAATCTATCCTTCCTCTCCCCTTACCTTCCCGTTTAGAAAAATACTGATATTTTTTTTTAGAATTAAAACTACACGTGTGCGCCTTTGGTAAGGTTTCTGCATACATTCTTTTAAGGAAAAACCTAATTCCACCCGCCCTCCTATTTCTACTAATTTACTGATTATCAATACGTTGTATTTATTAAATTACGTAAATGTTAAACATGCGCACTATTCTTCTTTTTATTTCCTTTTTGTTTGTGCTGAATATCAGTTCTGCAAAAAAATTATCCATTGAAAGCTTAGAGAGAGCCGTACAAACCCAAAAAGGGGAAGCAAAGGTCAATACGCTCCACGATATTGCAACGGCTTACTTAGAGAACAATGATCTGACTACTGCAAAAAATTATTTGCAGGAA
>JBGCES010000683.1:0-4941 GCA_045106545.1 Saprospiraceae bacterium | reverse complement strand
CTTCTTTTTCGTGTAAACGCCAGGGTTGCTTGACCACTAAAACCGACTCGGTATCATAACCTAATTTCGCATTTTGAATAAAGCGCATTTGTTGGAAAACGATAGCGGTTCCAATCAATAAAGGGATGGTCAGCACAAATTGGAAAAAGACTAAACCACGTCTTAAACTTACGCCATGACTCGTCGGCGAACTACCTTGATTTAAAGCCGTTTTAGGTCGAAATTGAGCAAGAAAAAACGCTGGATAACTGCCCGCTAATAGACCTACTACACCACCAAATAACACTAACATCGGTGCTAACCACCAGTTCTGTAACCAACCAAAAGATAAATCACGATCGATCAATTGATTGAAAAACGGCAAAGTGACTTGCACTAAAACGACCGCGATAATTAAACTCAAAAAGGTCAACACATTGGATTCCGTTAAGAACTGCGCGACTAAATCGCTCGGTTGTGAACCTAAAACCTTGCGTACACCGACTTCTTTGGCGCGTTTGGCTGCACCCGCCGTACTCAAATTCATAAAATTGATACAAGCAATCAACAACATAAACATCGCAATCGCACTAAAAATATAAACGTACCGAATATCACCATGTGAGGCAATATCAAACGCAAAATCAGAGTGTAAGTAAATATCTGTCAACGGTTGTAAAAATAGTCCAAGGTCATTGCCTTTGCTTCTAAATTCGTCGAAAGACATACCCATTGCTTTCTGCAATTGCGGTTCGAGTTTTTGATTAAAAACGGAAGGTAATTTAGCTTCTAAATCCAAATAGTTATAGCCTTGCGGCAAAACGAGATATGTATAATATTCCGATTGCAAATAAGAAGGAGAGCGCGCTTCTTCCCAACCCGTCATCGACAACAATATTTCTTTTTGTAAATGCGAATTGTCGGGCATATCTTCCATCACGCCCGTTACCATAAAATCCGCTTGCTGATTCTTCAAGCGAATCGTTTTCCCTAGCGGATTTTGTTGCCCAAAATAGCGTTGCGCTACCGAAGAACTAATGACCACACTGCTCGCTTCCTCCAATGCCGTAGTTGGATCGCCTTGCAAAAATGGAAAGCTAAAAACGGAAAAAAAGGAAGGATCAACGTAGGCAGTGGTTTGATCGTGAAATACTTGTTCGCTGACGACAATGGTTTGTTTGCCTTGATTGCGCAAACGTGTCGCCTCTTCAATTTCAGGGAAATTCTCTTGTAATGCAGCAGCTACGGGCGGCATCGCCATTGGTTCTTTCAATGGTTCACCTTGAAAGTTTCCTTTCACGACGACACGCACAATGCGATCCGCTTTTTCGTGAAAATGGTCGTAGCTTAATTCATTGCTGACATAGAGCAACATCATTAAACAACTCGCAATGCCAATCGCTAAACCAGCAATATTGATAAAGCTAAAGCCACGCTGTTTGCGTAAGGTTCTAAAGGCAAGTTTTAAATGTGTGGTAAACATAGTTGTTGTATTTATGGAGGACAGACATTCCTGTCTGTCAAATAAAGTGAGCGACTAGACAGACAGGAATGTCTGTCCTCCAGAATTACTCCTGCAAAATCTGCGCTGGATCACTAGCAGCTACAATTCGTAATTTATTTAATAGTACACCTAAAATGACGAGCAAAATAGCGATTCCACTTATCAGCAGCAATGAATAACTCAAACCGCTATGTACTTGATAAATACTATCTAGCAGCATCATGGAAAGATACGCCCCGCCCGTAATACCAGCGATACAACCGAAGAGTAGGACGCCCGAAAATTGGCGATTCAGCAAGTAAAAAATACCTCCCATACTTGCGCCGAGTACGCGACGGATCGCTACTTCTTTGGCGCGTTTTAAAACATTGAGAGATACGAGTGCAGATAAACCAGTAATGGTTAATAAAATGGAAATAAAAGCAATCGCTAGCATCGACCACTTGATATTATTGGTAACAGTAACGGATTGAACTAGGAAGTCACTTTGGTATTTGTGTCGAAATGGTTTGTTGGGAAAGTTCGTTTTCCAAATGGCTGCTAAAGCATCACGTACTTCCAACATCTGGTTGGTATTAGTTTTTAATACCAAATGTTCAAAGTTTTTCTGATTAGATAGCGTTAGAAAAGTAGGTCGCATTGGGTCAAAAAAGTTGTCCTGCATAAAGGATTGAACGACTCCGATAATGCGCCGAGATTCATTATCAAACACAGTTACGGTTTTACCAATTGGATCTTCGTTGGGAAGGAAATTTGCTACGAATTTTTCATCTACAACAATGGTCTCCTGTCGATCTGTTTCCAATTGATAATCAAATCCACGCCCTGCTACGATTTTTAAACCCATGACTTCCAAGTAGTTATCGCCAACGCTTAGAAATTCAGATTCGTAATTTTGACCTGCGATTTTAATATCGGTTCGAGAAGCGACATCGCCAATATGCGAATTAGCACCAGCCGATAATTGGATAGCAGGTAGTTTTGAAACTTCATTTTGTAAAGTCGTAAACGTCGCTTCATCGAACACTTGCACGGCTTGAATTCCATTCCGTTCGTATCCCAAATCAGCAGTTTGTTGGAATTGCGCATTATAAGCAAACATCAAACCCGTAACGATAGTCACTAAAGAGATAGCGACTTGCGTACCGAGTAAAATGCGAGACAATAAATTTGTTCCACCAAATTGTACGTTACCTTGAAAAATGCGTTTGGGGCTAAAAGAACTGACGTAAAAAGCAGGATAACTACCTGCGATTAATGAGGTTAGAATCGTCACACCAATTAGAAAAACAATCAAGCTATAATTATCAAAAACAGAAATATTCAAGTTGATGTATTCCCACATCTGATTATAAGCACCACAAATCATATCGGCAAGCGGTATGCTCAACACCGCAGCAATCGCACAAATCAGAAAGCTTTCACCCAGCAGTTGAATGGCAATTTGTCGTTGCGTACCGCCCATCACTTTGCGTACGCCAATTTCGCGTAAGCGTCGTCCCGCCAGTGAAATCGTGGTATTGGCAAAATTTAAACAAGCAGTCAACAAAATTAGAAGCGCCATAATAATGTTACCCCAGATAGCCGAAGGTGGTAAGTCAGGTAGTAAAATGTTCCAACGCACCTCCCGGGCACGATCCGCCAGACCGACCATCGGGTCAAGCATGAATTGCTCCCAATCTGCATCTTTTTGCGTAGCCTGATGAATAGCAACGTAAGATTGCAACTGTTCCGTTACAGAATTTAGCTGCTCTGCATCATCTATTTTTAAAAATAAAGCACCAATCCAATTGCTCCAATTGGTATCGTCCAGTTCGCTTTCACTATAATAAGTACGATTGTTCAAACTGGTCAAAAAATCCATGTTGATACTAGAATTTTTGGGTACGTTTTTTAACACGCCACTCACTTGCACTTCCCGTCGAAAATCAGTATCCGCAAAGATGGTCAAGGTTTTTCCGATAGCATTTTGTTCACCGAAATATTTTTTTGCCATCCGCTCGGTCAATGCAATCTGAGCAGGATCATTCAAGTTCAATGTTCCTTCTACTAACGGAAAAGTCATCATTTCCATAAAATCTGCTTTCGCAAAATGGATGCCTTCGGGGGGCGTTTGGTCTGCAAACCGAATTACGCCTTCGCGTCGATCCATTTTAGCAGCGGCAGTTACCGCAGGATGATCGGCGACCATGCGGTCAGCGAGCGCGACGGGAACAAAACCGTATTTTTCTGAATTTTGCTTTTTTACTGCTTCTACTCGATATATTTCTGATTGTTGAGCGTGAAACCGATCGTAATCGTAATCAAATTTCCAATTGAGATAACCCACCATGCACAAGGCTAACGCCAAACTTAATCCGATGACGTTGATTAAAACATAAGACTTGTGTCGCTGTAGATGTCGCCAGATAACTTTAAAGTAATTTGTTAGCATGATGTGAAAGGTTTGGTGCACCCATAGGGGTGAGGTGTTTTTCTAAATGATGGAGGACAGATACTCTTGTCTGTCAAAAACACGTGAGCGACATGATGGAGGACAGACACTCCTGTCTGTCAAAACACGTGAGCGACATGACAGACAGGAATGTCTGTCCTCCACAGCGATTACTCGTAGCGCAACGCCCTAATCGGATTGTCCTGCGCCGCTCGCAACGCGAAATAACCCGTTGTGAACAAAGTTAAAATCAGAACAATCACAAACGCGCCAATGTACAGCGTATAATTCATGTCAGCATGGTAAGCAAACGTGCCCAGCCAGTTATCCGCAAAGAACCAAGCGGCGATAAAAGCAGGTAATGCCGCGAGTAGAACGAGCACTAAAAAGTTACGCGTCAGTAGGTAAATAATATCGGTCGTTTGTGCACCGAGGATCTTGCGCACGCCGATTTCTTTGGTACGTTGTTCGGCAGTAAAAGAAGCCAAGCCAAGTAGCCCCAAACAGGCAATAAAAATCATAATCATGGAAAAAAGCGTAAAAATACGTGCCCGAACTTGATCGGCTTGATACAGTTGGAAATAGGTTTCATCCAAGAAATCATATTCAAATCTTTCTTCAGGAAACATACGGCTAAAAGTCTTTTCCGTAAAGGCGATGGCAGATTGAATGCCTTGGGCATCGCTGGCGGAAATCTGCACGTGTGCTGCTCCGTTTTGCGGACTCAAATCAAACGCCAACGCAGAAATCGGCGCGTACATCGACTCTTGGTGGAAATCTTTGACCACACCGATGACTTGTTTAAATGGCGCATCTGCATTTTGTGCCATACGGTATTTCTTACCAATCGGATTGGTCCAACCTAAGCGTTTCACCATCGCTTCATTCACCATCACAGAAAGGGTAGTATCGGAGCTAATTTCGCGACTGAAGTTGCGTCCTTCCACAATTTCGATGCCTAAGGTTGGGAAAAAATCGTAATCTACGCCATAACTATCTACGCCATAATCTTTCATTTCTCCCG
>JBGCES010000682.1:0-2486 GCA_045106545.1 Saprospiraceae bacterium | reverse complement strand
AATTTAAAGTTTTCCTTTTCTTTTGACCAATTCTTTCCTGCGGGCGACGAAGATTTGGCGTTTTTTCAAGAGTTCTTGGAAGATTTTGAGGCAGATGACAACTTTATGCTAATTGCAGTGCGACGCGGCGAAGGTGTGTTTAAGCAGGATTTTTTAGAAAAATTTCACGACCTGACCTTGAAATCGCGTGAATTACCGCACGTGACCAATGCGCAATCATTGACCAAGTTTTCCTATCCTGTCAAAACGCCCTTTGCGATTACGACCGTTCCCGCCATTCATATCGACCAACCAGAACGCTATGCACGTGACCGTGAGAAAATTTTGCAGGATGAGCGGTTTGTATATAACTTAATCTCGGAGGATGGGACAACTTTAGTAATTGCATTAGAGACGGTGGCGGATGTTGGTTTTGATAAATCAGCGGAATTATTGGATGCAATGGAGGAATTGGTGAGTGGTTATGATTTTGAGGAATATCATTTTCTAGGGCGTGCATATTTTCAAAAAGAACTGGTCGAAATGCAGCAGCGGGAAGTCATTACTTCTACGGTTGTGTCGGCGATTTTAGTCGCCTTGATTATGTTTTGGATTTTTCGGCGACCGATTGGAATTATCATTGCACTTTCTTCGATTGGTTTAGGTTTGTTGCTTTTTATGGGTTTGTTGTCGCTACTCGGCAGAGAGTTGAACGCAATGGCGGCGCTTTATCCCGTTTTAATGGTTATTGTCGGCACGTCGGATGTGATTCATATTATGTCTAAATACGTCGATGAATTGAAAAAAGGCATTGATCGGCGCACGGCAATTCGGACAACGATTAAAGAAATTGGGTTGGCTACGCTGTTAACTTCGGCGACTACGGCGATTGGTTTTGCTACGTTGGTAACGAGTAAAGTCGCACCGATTCGAGATTTTGGACTCAATGCGGCGCTAGGTGTCTTTGTTGCTTACATTACCGTAATTGGATTTACGACCGTTTTATTATCTATGTGTCGTGCGGAGCAAATTATCAAACTGGGGCGCGGCGAAGCGTTTTGGACAAAATTCATGAACCGCTGGTACGATTTCACTAAAAAATATCCACGGCAAATTGCAGTGGGAACTATAGCGACTATTGCGCTCTGTGCTTTGGGAATTTCCATGATTACTACCAATTATGCCATCATTAGTAATCTGCCGCGCGGCGAAAAGATCACAGAGGACTTTCTATATTTTGAAAAAAATCTGACCAGTTTCCGCCCGATGGATCTTTCTGTAACCGCGCAAGAGGGCTACAAAGCCAATGATTATGCGGTATTAAGCGAAATGGCGAAAGTAGAAGCATATCTAAACGAGCAAGATGCCATTCAAGGGATTACTTCCTACACGACCGTTTATAAAAGCATCAATCAGATGTTTAAAAATAATAAAACGGAGGCCTACGAATTTCCTAAAAGCGAAAAGACCTTTAAAAAATACCGTCGCTACGCTGACCAAATTCCCCAGGCGGGCATTGGCGTTTTGATTAGTCAAGATGAACAAAAAGCGCGGATTAGTTCGCGGGTAAAAGATATTGGTTCGGAAAATATCAAGGCGTTGGGCGTAGAAATTGACCAGTTTATCGCAGCGAATGTAGATCAAAATGTGGCAGAATTTCGGCGTACAGGAACGGGCGTGATGCTCGATAAAAATTCGGAATACATTCGCGTTAGTCTGCTGCAAGGACTAGGAATTGCCATTATTATTGTGAGTATTCTGATGGCAATCTTGTTTAAAAATGCGCGGATGTTACTGATTTCGCTTGCACCAAATTTGCTACCACTGCTTTTAGCGGGCGCACTTTTAGGCTTTCTCGGAATTGAATTAGAAGCGGGCGTTTCCATCATTTTTGCGGTAATTTTCGGCATCGCGGTGGATGATACCATTCACTTTTTAAGTAAATACAAATTAAGTCGCAATAAAGGCATGACCGTAGAAGAAGCTTTGCATACGACTTTTTTGGAAACAGGAAAAGCAATTTGCCTGACTACCATCATTCTCTTCTTTGGCTTTTTAGTAATGCTCTTTTCTATTCATCCACCAAGTGTGACCGTAGGTCTGTTGATTAGTTTGACCTTGTTTAGTGCATTAATTGCGGATTTGATGATTATTCCGTTGTTGATTCGCTGGTTGATGAAAACAAAATAATTTGGACAAAAAAAAGAGCAGCCCTCCGATGAGAGCTACTCTTTTTAATTTTTTAGTTAATAGAGATCAGATGGTTTAAAACTGATTTCTACTAATCAAATACTAATTTGCTGCTTTGAATTTCTTCAGTGCCTCAGTAATTCGTGGTACTACATCAAACAAATCACCAACGATTCCGTAATCTGCTGCTTTGAAAAACGGAGCTTCTGGATCCTTATTGATTACCACGATAGTTTTAGAGTTATTAACTCCCGCTAAGTGCTGAATGGCACCTGAAATACCCGCTGCGATGTACAAGTTTGGACGAATTGCTACAC
>JBGCES010000681.1:0-3657 GCA_045106545.1 Saprospiraceae bacterium | reverse complement strand
GTTACTCAAGTTGGACAGTGTATAATTCTTTTCAGTTTTCGTTTGAAAGAAGGAGAATTGTTGATACTTTGACTGATTTCAAGCGAGAAATGAGAAGAATTTGACCTGTCCAAATGGGGAAGTTATTTTTTGACCGTTACTTACTTCCTTCGGTCGTGAGAGAAATTTGTGATTTTACATTATCTTTCTATCTCTCCTGCTTTGCTAAAACAAACTCATCTGCTCTCCTCGATCTCGGTCATAAAATTCGGGACCACGGATATTAGATTGAAATAGTTCCTTTGCCTTCTGTACGGTATAATCCGCCATATCAGGGGCAAGAATGTTATCGGGTTCGTGGGTAAAGATATAAACCGTTTGCAAATTTAGGTTAAACCAAGACTGAATTCTTTCCAACCAAGCATCCATCCGCTGATAATCAGAATCTATCAAGCCATTTCCATTCCAACGCAGCATGGCTGTTCCTGTGGTCAGTCGGTTGTGCAGCACATCTCTTCTGCCGGGTACATCGGTAATGACGGACGCTATACTGTGTTCCTCCAATAGAGTAAACAATTGTTCACTCGCAGATTGATTCTCAAACCAGCTTTCGTGTCTTACTTCGACGGCTAGTGGAATATAATCTGGAAATTGTAATAAAAATTGTTGAAGTATTGGTAAACGATCTACGCCAAAGTAAGGTGGTAGTTGCATAAAGCAGCAACCTAATTTATCTTCTAAAAAGGCAATATTCTCACAAAACATAGTGGTCAAATCACCATTCAAACCCAAATCCTTACTGTGACTGATAGATTGAGGAATTTTTGGACAAAATTTAAAACCATCCGCCGTTTGTTCCCGCCACTTAACGACAGTTTCCATAGTAGGTATCCGATAATGCGTAGTATTCAGCTCAATGGTGTTGAACTGGCGGGTGTAATGATATAAAAATTCAGTAGTTTTCGTTCCGCGTGGATATACATGTCCAATCCATTCTTTCATACTCCACCCAGTACAACCTACGTACAGTTCTGGTGGCGTTTTGCGTTGAGGTAGTGCGGCTAAAACTCGTTCCGTAGCTAGCGCATCCGGTGGTAAACTAAAATCAACTGCGGAAAGATCGGAGAGACGTCCGAATTTCATAGAGATATATTTATCTAAATAGCGAGTAAGATTTGCTGGAAAAACAAAAAAGAGATTGATCGGATATCGACGATCAATCTCTTTGCAATCGTAATTTTGTATTACTTATCACATCATCCGACTGCAAATTATGAAGTAGATTTTATAGCCTACTTTTTAAAATCTTCTAATTATTTCTTTTTCTTAACGGTCTTCTTAGGAGAAACCATGACGATCATTCGTCGTCCCTCCATTTTTGGCAACGCTTCTGCACTACCATACTCTTCTAGTTCTTTTAAGAAGCGCAACAGAAGTAATTCACCGCGTTCTTTAAAAACAATCGTCCGCCCACGAAAGTGAACATAAGCTTTCACTTTAGCACCTTCAGAAAGGAAGTTCTGTGCATGACGCAATTTGAATTCAAAATCATGATCATCGGTATTAGGACCGAAACGAATTTCCTTGATAACGGTTTTTGCAGCTTTGGCTTTGATTTCTTTTTCCTTCTTTTTCTTTTCGTAAAGGAATTTATTAAAATCTACCAGTCGAACGACGGGTGGTTTAGCATTTGGTGAAATTTCCACCAAGTCTAATTGCATCCGATCTGCCCAAGCCAATACTTTGCGGGTAGGATGAATGTTACCAGGTTCAACTTGGCGACCAATCGCCTCGCTTATTTTATCCATATTTTCCCCTACTAGACGTACTTCAGGGACGCGAATTTGACCATTGACCCGGTATTCAAATTTAGGGTTCTTAGCGCGGTTGTTGTTGTTTCTTCTTCTAGCCAATATAAATTTTTTAATGAGTAATATGTAATGGTTGGTATAGACGAAATCAAGTAAAATGACAGAATTAGTGAATGATAGAATGAATAAATTCACTCTGATAATCAGGCAACTATGATTGTTTTGCTGCTGAATTAAATCTGTCTTACTACTTATAAATATAAAATTACGTAATACTTACCAGCACGTTTATATAAAATGAATGTATTTTTTATCTAAAAAGTTCTAGAATATGCGTAAATGTAAATGAAAAAATTCATTGAGTCAATTATAAGTTCATTATATCAACTTCTGAGGCTATATTTTCTTAAAATTACGCTACTTTTTTATATACGAAAAGGGTTCAAGCGCAATCTTAGACCGCACTGAACCCTTTCCAAATTTTTTAACGTTGATTAAACATCTGTATTTACTTCTTTTGCCAAAGCAATACCGATGCTCTCTTTATCGTCATTTAAAACGGCTTCCAACACCGAACCTTCGGGTGGATTTTCATTTAAAATGTATTCTGCTAGTGGATCTTCCAGGTATTTTTGTACCGCACGATTCAATGGACGCGCTCCAAATTGTGGATCAAATCCTTTCTCTGCGACAAACTCTTTTGCCTCCTGCGAAAGGGTGAATTTGTACCCCATTCCATCTAGGCGTTTGTGCAAGTCCTTGAGTGTAATATCAATAATTTTGAAAATGTCTTCTTGATCTAAACTATTGAAAATCACTACATCATCAATCCGATTTAAAAATTCTGGAGAGAACGTACGCTTCAGCGCATTGCCAATCACCGATTTTGAATGCTCTTCCGCACTGTCCTGACGAGCTTTGGTTGCAAAACCAACACCCTGACCAAAATCTTTCAATTGACGAACACCGATATTGGAAGTCATAATAATTAGTGCATTCTTAAAATCCACTTTACGCCCCAAACCATCCGTTAACTGACCATCGTCTAATACTTGTAGCAAGATATTGTACACATCGGGATGCGCTTTTTCAATCTCGTCTAACAAAATGACACTATATGGTTTGCGACGAACGCGTTCTGTCAACTGACCACCTTCTTCGTAACCGACATAGCCCGGAGGCGCACCAATCAACCGCGAAACAGAAAATTTTTCCATGTATTCCGACATGTCGATCCGAATCAATGCATCATCACTATCAAAAATATAACGAGCCAATGCTTTTGCTAATTCGGTTTTACCAACTCCTGTAGGGCCTAAAAAGATAAAAGAACCGATCGGTTTAGATGGATCTTTCAGACCAACCCGATTACGCTGAATCGCTTTAGTAATTTTTAAAATCGCATTATCTTGACCGATGATTACATCTTGTAGATCTTGGTTCATTCCTACGAGCTTCTTACTCTCGCTCTGTGCTACCCGACGAACAGGAATACCCGTCATCATAGATACTACTTCCGCAATATCTTCTTCTTCTACGGGATAACGCTTTGTTTTAGATTCGTCCTCCCACTCTACTTTGGCAAATTCCAACTGACGAACCAGTTTACTTTCCTGATCTCTTAGGTCTGCTGCTCGTTCGTATTGTTGATTTTTAACTGCCTGATTTTTCTGCTCTTTCAGCTCTTCAATCTTCTTTTCTAATTCCTCGATGTGCTTGGGTACATGAATATTTTTCAAGTGTACGCGTGCACCTACTTCATCCAAAACATCAATTGCCTTGTCTGGCAAAAAGCGGTCACTAATATAGCGGTCACTTAATTGCACACACGCTTTGATAGCATCATCGGAGTAGTTCACGTGGTGAA
>JBGCES010000680.1:0-13030 GCA_045106545.1 Saprospiraceae bacterium | reverse complement strand
AATGGCTAGAATTCTGCTTAAAACCAAGCATAAAAAACACTCAATAATGAAAATACATTTAGCATTCTTCTTTTTACTCATACTCCCTACAAGTGTTTTTTGTCAAAACGACATAAAGATTTTCAAGCCAATAGATTCATTTAAAGTCGATTTAAGTAATAAGAAGAAAAATGAAATAGACAGGCAAAATCAATTATTAGAGCAAACAAATTTAACGGAACTAGAAAAAAGTGAATTGGATACTTTGCTACAAAAATATGGAGAAGTCGTCGGAAATATATGGGATGTCATCGACAAGGGTTGTAGTTGGTATTGTGGTGGCGGAAATTATAAAGTTGTTACTTCTTCTGAACTTCAGTCCACTAAAAAATATAATTACTCTGCAAATTCTGCCAATGATTTAAGTTATAAAACTGCATGGGTAGAAGGCAAATCAGATGCAGGCAAAGGAGAATTTATAGAATATTATTTCAAAAATGATAGTCCAAGAATTACTACAATTATTATATCGAACGGCTATCAGAAAAATAATGCTGTTTGGAAAAATAATAACCGAGTCAAAGCCATAAAATTACATGTTAATGGAAGTGCATTTGGAATACTACAACTAACAGATGCCAAAACTGACCAAGTATTTAAGGTAGGAACTTTGGGACATAATCCTGATGGTACTGATTTAGTATTACGATTTGAAATTTTGGAGGTCTATCAAGGAGATAAATATAATGATACCGCAATAACAGAAATATACTTTGATGGGATTGATGTTCATTAAAAAAAGTACCTATCAATTAAATAGCAAAAATTTACTGTTTATACCTTACCCCACCACCACCATCATCAACCGCGCCGGTTTCTTAATCACTTTATTCACCATTCCATCCACTATTCGCCAAACAGAAAACGGCAAATATTTCAACAAAACATGCGTGCGCAGCGTCGTTAATGCTTTATTAGAAAAAACTTTCGTTGCTGCTCTAGTTCGCTGATTATCAGTCAATAAGGATTTTATTTTATCTTTCGTAAACGAATGCAGATGCGCATGCAGCGGCGTAACGCAGTTGCAATGAATGCAAAGCGAATGCTGGATTTTTTCGTTGTATGGCGTGGTGACGATTAGCTTTCCGCTGGGTTTTAATACCTTTAATAAACATTGCAAAAAGGACGCAGGATTCGGTACGTGTTCAATGACTTCGGAGGTTACAATGCAATCAATTGACTGCGGTGCAAACGGCAAGGCATATACATCACCCGTCACGGCATGGTGATTTTCGTAAGGATATTTTGCTAATGCCGCAATGGTATTTTTGGTAGAAACATCAAAGGAAATGACTTCTTTTCCGCTCTTTTCCAATGCTTGCGCTAACCACGCGCCACCACTTCCTACATCCAAAACCACTTCCGCATTTTTAGGAATTTGGCATAAAATCGCTTCGTGCAATCGTCGATTTTCGTGTACTGTCGCGCCATCCGTATAAGGTTCAAAATAGTCGAATGCTTCCGCATCTTTTTGGTAGTGATCCACGTAGTGAAAGTCGGTCGATTGTCGTTCGTGGTGAATGGAAGATTGAGTCGTTTCTACCGCTTGCGGTTTCAATAATACGGGTACGCCTTTTTCAATCGCATAACGCTGATTAGAGGTTGGATTGTATAATTCGTTGGCTTGCGCGTCGTGCTGTAAAGAAGTGCCGTCAGTCGGATCGACTAAATATTTTAACAATGCTGGTTTCATTCCTTTTATGTTTAAAGACGAAAGGTGTCGGAAAGACACCATCCGTCGAGCGGAGCGCGAATTTAATTAAATACTTTGAGCAGAGAAAAGAGATCATTTTATTGAGGGAAGAGAGAAAAAAACTGTACAAGACATCTCTCTTCTCTCTTCCCTCATCTCTCCTCTGAATTTTATTCTTTTAAAGAGAAATTAACAAGCAGCATGGCAATTTACGACATTTACCTACCGTTTAGGATTGGAACACAACTTGTTCCGAAGTATTTCGGAAGATTTAACCGATCAAACGGATTTACACAGATCTATTAATTAGAAAATCCGCGAAAATCTATCTAATCCGTTCAATCCGCGTTCCTATTAAATGTAAAACGAGCCTTTTTATTTATGAAAAAATTGTTTTTCTTATTTATTACCCTACTCTCTTTTCAATTTGTCAACGCGCAAGATTCCTCTGACGAAATGATGGATTCGACCGAATTGGCACAGTTGCCAATCGCGCCCGCTGACTTAGCAGAGATTAAAAAATTGGAAGATACGTTGGCGTATTTGAGTTATAAAATCGTCAATGATTCGTTGGATAATAATCGCTTTGCGTCGGTGCATAAATTCATTCCCACTTTAGTCAAAACACTGAAGCATAAGAACTCTTTTCACTATCCGTTTCAACGATTAAAAACGGTTTCTATTCAATATCCGCAGGATAGTACCTTTCGGATTTTTACGTGGCAGGTGTATGTCGAACAAGGGATTTATCACTACTACGGCGCGATTCAGATGAAGGGCGAAGATTTGAAATTATTCCCGCTGCGTGACCGTTCAGAGCAAATAGAAGACATTGAACACCAGACACTTACGGCAGACAATTGGTACGGTTCGCTTTATTATAATATCAAACAATTCGAGACGCGTTACGGAACGCACTACGCGCTGTTCGGCTTCGACCGGGTGGACTTTTTTAATAAATCTAAAATGATTGACGTGCTCCATTTTCGGGACGGACAACCGCAATTTGGCGCGCCCGTTTTCATCTCAAAAAATCCACAAAAGCCATTTACTAAAAGTCGCATTATACTACAATATTCCGCAGCGAGTTCGATTCGTTGCAACTACGATGAATTTATGGAAATGATTGTCTTTGATCACCTGATTGAAGTATCACAAGGCGTTCCAGGACAGGGTGGAAAATACGTGACGGACGGTAGTTACGAAGGTTTCAAATACGATAATGGGGTGTGGGTACACCTACCCAAAATGTTTACGACGGTATCGGATGAAGCACCGCGTGAAACGCCCGTGTTGGATCAGCGAAAGAAGAAGGATATTTTTGGAAATCGGTAAGGGATAAATTGTTTAATTGTCAAATTGTGGCAAATCACTCAAAACCGCTTCAAATCACTTCTATAAAAAGTCCATTCAGGCGTTTGAATTTCTTGATTTGAATTTAATTCATACCACGGACTCAATGAAGCGTTCATTGGATTTTGCAACACTTGAATTTCTTGCGCAGGCATATAACTTTGTCCTAACATAAATAGTCGTTTTCCAGTCGAAATATGTTCAATGACATCTAAAACAATGACAGCATGACCAGGAAAACCACCTTGAATAAAAACATCGCCAATTTGCAGTTTGTCCAGCGCGACGGACTGCATTTCTTTTGCTAAAGAAGCCGTTCCTGCATAAGCAAAAATCAATTCCAAATATTTCCAAAAACTGGTGTACGTATCTGACGGCTGACGACTATTGACCCAATACGTTTTATTGCCATCTATGCGCATCCGCTTCCCTTTGCGCCATTCGCTATAATCGACTTGCATTCCATTCGTAAAGTTGAAGTGAATGTCATCATACCTCTTATTTTTCCATAAATATTCTGCGCGCAAACGCATCACCGCGTCGGCACATTGATGCAAATCGCGTTTACCAATAGGCAAATCAACGACCGCAGCATATACGTCATAGTTCGGTTTCGTTTCGCCATTGAAATAATGAACTAGGTGACCTGCAGGTTGGAGTGGCAATTGGCGTAGGTAGGTAGCAAATGAATCGTCTGGAAAAGTCTTTCTTTCGTAACCACTCGGCGGAAGAAATCGTTCGGCAATGGTTTTACCTAACTGCCGTTGAGCAGGCGAGTTAACTTCTTGAGTCAACTCTTTGGTGTTGGTTTCGCTCCTTGGTGATTGCTCACTGGGCATTTGGCAATTGAGGTAAAACAATAGATAAATGAAGAAAGAAAAACTTCGCATTGGATATAAATTTGATTTATTCATCAAACGTTTACCTCTTCTATTTGGTATAAATATGCTGCTCGTAAAATCTTTTCTCAACTCGATAACGTTAATCAAACATCCTTTCCCGATATTTGATAAAATTTAGCAACCTAAGCTTCTACCTATGCGCTCCCGAATGAACTTCGTTCAAAATCTGCTTTTATTATATGTCTTTTTAGACATCTATACCTTCTTTGGTTTAAAATCGCTCTTTCCGAAAGGCAAACAACGGATACTGTTTAGTATCGCTTATTGGCTGGTCAGCGCCTACGTTTACTTTTGTTGGAGTGCTTTGTGGAAAGTGCTTTTTAGTGGCAACTTTTTTGGTAATACCAGTGCGAATTTTGAGTTGGGATTAGTGCTGACTTTTTTAGTGACTAAACTGGTATTTGTGATCGTCACTTCCTTGCAGGATTTTGGGCGATTTGCTTATGGAATAGGTAGTTTTATTAAAAGAAAAGTGAATGATACGACGCAAGAGGTAGGAACGAAATTCTTTCCTTCGCGACGACGATTTATCAATTTAGCGGCAGCGGGATTAGCCGCAATTCCCTTTGGCACAATGCTTTATGGCATCACGCGCGGAAAATATGCCTATACTGTTAATCGCGTCAAATTGAGTTTCCCGAACTTACCCGCTGCTTTTTCGGGGATGAAAGTCGTGCAAATCAGCGACATCCATGCAGGTAGTTTGGATAGTCCCGAAGATGTGCTGCGCGGGGTAAATTTAATCAATCAAGAAGAGCCAGATTTGATATTATTTACGGGCGACATGGTCAATTCCGATAAGGATGAAGTCAACGATTATATTGATATTTTTAAACAGCTTAACGCAAAATTAGGCAAGTTCTCCGTGCTTGGCAATCACGATTATTACGGCGATCCTGATCCCGAATCGGCTCCAACGATGCACAAATCCTATTGGGCAGATTTTGAAAATAAATTTAAACAAATGGGCTTCAATCTGCTACGCAATGCGAATGCGCGAGTCGAAAAAGACGGTGAAAGTATCTGTATTTGTGGCGTAGAGAATTGGGGAAAAGGACGCTATTTTCCAAAATTAGCCGATTTAGGTAAAACCTTTACGGGAACGACGGAGGAAGATTTTTGCATTATGCTTTCGCACGATCCGAGTCATTGGGATGAAAAACTACTCCCCCACTCGCGTCATATTCCGCTCACGCTGAGTGGACACACCCACGGTTTCCAATTTGGCATTAAAATGCCCGGTTTCAAGTGGAGTCCTGCCCAATATCGTTATCCGCGTTGGTACGGTTTGTACGAAGAGGCGAAGCAGTATTTGTACGTGAATCGCGGTTTTGGTTATTTGGCGTTTCCTGGTCGGATTGGGATGTGGCCAGAGATTACGGTGATTGAATTGGAACGGGCGTAGTGAAATTGGAACACGGATCGAACAGGATTCAACGGATTAGCGCGGATTAAGTGCAATGACAGAATTAGAGAATGATGGAATGAATGACTTCAACTTGATAATCAGGCAATTATGATTATTTGGTTGATGAATTAAATCTGTTTTACTACTTAATTAAAATAAATCTGTGTAGATCTGTTTGATCCATTCAATCCGTGTTCCAATTACACCTTTTGCAATAACTCTCCCGCTTTCGCTAACGTCTCTTCCGTCTTCGCATAACACAAGCGAATCATCCGACTATCCCTTCCACTCGTATAAAAAACCGAAACTGGAATTGCCGCTACGCCGTATTCGGTCGTTAATCGCTTTGCAAAGTTGACATCGGATTCATTACTGACGCGGGAGTAATCGAAGAGTTGATAATACGTTCCTTCGGAGGCAATGGGTTGCAAACGGGAGCCGTTCATCGCTTGCGCAAAAAAGTCGCGTTTTTGTTGATAAAAATCGCGTAAGGTTAAATACGATTCGCGTTCGGCGAGATAATCGGCAATGCCGTATTGGACAAAAGAGCTTACGCAAAACACATTGAATTGGTGGACTTTTCTAAACTCGTTCATCAAGCGTTCAGGGGCGACAATATAGCCAATTTTCCAGCCTGTCGCATGGAAGGTTTTACCAAAGGAATAGACCGCCATACAGCGATCCCATAAATTATCGTAGCGCAAAACACTTTCGTGCAGTTCGTTATCGTAAATTAAATGTTCATACACTTCGTCGCTCAATACTAAAATATTCGTTCCCTCCACAATATCCGACAACGCTCTTAAATCACTGTCTTTCAAAGTCTTACCAATCGGATTATGCGGCGTGTTGATAATAATCATTCGCGTCCGTTCCGTTACCAGTTGTCGCATTTCTGCCCAATCAATGCGATAATCGGGCGCAATCAATTCATACGCCACTGGAATACCGCCAACCAATTCCACCGCAGGTCGATAGCAATCGTATGCAGGTTCAATTAAAATAACTTCATCGCCTTTTTCCACGAAAGTGGTAATCGCCGTGAATAACGCCTGCGTCGCACCCGCCGTGATGGTAATCTCCGAAATCGGATCGACCGAACGACCGTACATGAAATTAATCTTATCGGCTAATCGCTCGCGGAGCAACGGTAATCCCGCCATCGGAACGTACTGATTTTTCCCATTTTGCAAATGAAATTGGATGCGTTCACGCAACTCCGATGGCGCATCAAAATTTGGGAAACCTTGGGAGAGATTAATGGCGTTATGCTCGTTAGCGAGTGCAGACATGACGCTAAAAATGGTCGTGCCGACATGGGGTAATTTAGAAGTGAATTGTGGTAGCAAAATGGAATGGGTTTATTTTTTTCGTATTCATCAAGTACCTTTCTGATACTTGATAATCTCATTTTTAATTAGAATCAAAAATCCGTACCAAAGACGCGCCAAGGTACGGATTTTCGTATGAATCAAGATTCATGCGACGTAAAATTGGAACGCGGATTGAACGGATCAAACTGATTCACACAGATTTTTAATTATAAATCTGCGTAAATCCGTTATATCTTGTCCAATCTGTGTTCCAATTCTCAACTTCCCAATAACATCCACAGCATCCCGCCACTCATCGCTATCATCAACGCATCTTCGACAATCGTTACAGTGCTCATCGGTAAGTTAAATACCGCACCCAAGCAAGCGCACTGGATTTGTTGTTTATTCAAAACACTTTGTAGCACGCCGATGATACTGATCGTCATTACGGTAAACGCAAGCGCATTTGTCGCAAGCGGATTGAAGTTAATTAAGAAAGCAATACCTAATCCTAATTCGATAAAGGCATATAAATACCCCCAAGCACGAAAACGTTTGGCGATTACATCATACATCTGGTAGCTGTCCGCGAAAGCAGATAAATTCAGCATTTTGAAAAAGGAAAAGGTCAAAAAGAAACCCGCCATGAAGTGACGCATCCATTGCATGGCATCGAAGCCACCGTTGGCAAACTGGATCGCTAAAGTAATCAGCGTGATGTAGGCAAAGACGGTTAGGATGGGTTGGTAAGTCGCCAGCCAAACTTCCTTTTCTTGCTCCATTTGCATTACAGAAGCATCATCCGTACTGATGTGAAACTTTGGATCTTTACGTTGTAGTTGCTCTTCCAGAGCTATCAGTGGGATATGCCGATCCATCGTGATCGTCGCCGAATCAGTTGCTTTATCGACTTCCGCCTGCAATACATCAGGCATGTTGAGTAGGGCAGATTTTACGCTTTTCGCACAGCCACCGCAAGTCATTCCCTCTATTTTATAAGTATGTACCATTGTGAATTTTAATATTATTAGTAATATTACGCGCTAACTTTTTCTTTTTTCTTGATAAAAAAGAAACAAAAAATCAAGACTGTATTTCTTTTTTTACGCTTCAAAATATCCCCAAAGGCTAAACAAAATAAAACTCGCTGCGCTCAAACAGTATTTTGTTTTTAACGCCTTTGGGGATATTTTTCCGCTAAAAGAAATAAGGTCAAAGTCTCGAAGAATTAGAATTACTGCGTAACATCAGTTATGATTTAGAAGATAATTAGCATAAAAACAGTGGCAGTTATGTCAAGGTTGATGCAATTGGAGTAAAAGCTAGAAAATTTCATTTTTTCAGACTTTCGCTTTTCTTCTAGTGAACTTCGTTACATCGTTCTAAATTTTTTCTCCCCTTTTCGTAATTTTTGTTTAATTTGTTGCTTTCTTTTTCACTTCTTACGCTCGGTCGGAAGCGCATTTTACGAAAAATCAACTTTGCGACTTCGCTGCTTTGCGTTCAATCATTACAGCATGAAAAAACTTGCGTTGCACTGGCAAATCTTAATCGGAATGGGGCTAGGCGTGCTTTTTGGAATTATCGCCGCCAATCTAGGTTGGAACAACTTTGTAATCGACTGGATTAAACCTTTTGGGACGATTTTTATCAATTCTTTGAAACTAATCGCTATTCCCCTGATCGTTGCTTCGCTGATCAAAGGCGTTTCAGATTTAAAAGATATTTCTAAACTATCACAAATGGGTGCGCGCACGATTGGGATCTACGTGCTCACTACGGTTATTGCCGTTTCCATTGGTCTGGTAATCGTTAATATCGTCCAGCCGGGTAAATTAATTACCGAAGAAACGCGCACGGAGATGATGAATACCTACGGCGGTGAAGCTGAGAAACGCCAAGTCGCAGCAGCAGAACAGCAAAATGAAGGTCCGCTGCAAGCCCTAGTCGATATTGTGCCTGATAACATCATCGGGGCAGCTTCTTCTAATGGCAATATGCTACAGGTTATCTTCTTCGTTATTTTCTTTGGTATTGGGATGATTCTGATTCCTGAAGAAAAATCTGCCCCCGTCAAGGCATTCTTTGATGGGCTCAATGAAGTCATATTAAAACTCATTGATCTGATCATGCTCGCAGCGCCCTATGGCGTGTTTGCGCTATTGGCGGCATTGATTGTCGAATCGCCGAGTGCGAGCATTTTCTATGCCTTACTGAGTTATTGCGCCACGGTGCTGATCGGTTTGGCAATACTGATTTTATTCGTTTACCCAATGGCGGTAAAGATCTTTACGGGTCGTTCTTACCGTTTCTTTTTCAATGGTATTTCGCCAGCGCAGTTATTGGCATTTTCTACTTCATCAAGTGCCGCTACGCTCCCCGTCACCATGGAACGCGTAGAAGAACACTTGGGCGTAGAGGAAGAAGTGACCAGTTTTGTATTGCCTATTGGTGCTACGATTAACATGGATGGGACGAGTCTTTACCAAGCGGTAGCAGCAGTTTTTATTGCTCAATCTTTTGGAATGGATTTATCGCTGAGTGCACAATTAGGTATCATCGCTACAGCTACTTTGGCTAGTATTGGCTCGGCAGCTGTGCCTGGTGCAGGTATGGTGATGTTGGTGATTGTCTTGGGTCAAGCGGGTATTCCCGAAGCGGGATTAGCGCTGATTTTTGCAGTAGATCGTCCGTTGGATATGTGTCGTACGATTGCTAATGTGACCGGAGATGCTACGGTTTCTATGCTGGTAGCGAAGAGTGTTGGTAAACTGGGCGACCCTGATGTTAAAGATTGGGACGACCATTATGCTAAGACATAAATAAGAACAGATAATATCTAGATTGTTTAAAATATTGAGATATTTACTACACATTTTTATGAAACGCAAAACTTGTTCCGAACTCGATTCGGGAGGACGCAAAGACGCAGAGTTTTTCTGCTTCAACACGCACACAGCTTAATTTTTAGATCGCAGAGAATTTTTTCTTGCGAAAAAAGTTAAGCAGAATATGCCGAAAAATGTAGTGTGTAAGTTTTGCGTGAAGCACATTAGTATTGCCGAAATAATACATCATATTGAATGGGGTAAAAGTGATATTGAAAGATCACTTTTACTCTATTTTTATTTAGGAATTTCTCGAAGAATGTTCTATTTTTTAGATAGATTCACTTCACTTGGTGAGTAGCCAAATTCTTGCTGAAATACGCGTGTAAAATAATTAGGATCTTTAAATCCTACCGCATACGCCACTTCCGAAATATTCATCTGCTCACTTTTTAGTAAATCTAAAGCTGCTTGTAGGCGGATCATGCGCACAAACTGGGTCGGCGTATTTCCAGTAAGCGCTTTTAACTTACGATAAGTCTGGGTACGACTCATACCTGAAATTGCAGTCAATTGAGTGACGCCAAATTCTGGGTTATCCATTTCGGTAGCAACTGCCGTTTTTAACAATTCTATAAAATCATCCTCGGCAGAAATATTTTCTATCTGAAGTTTTTTCTTTGTCTTCGTCTTAGATTTTTTTTCTTGAAAATACCATTGCATCTTCTGCCGTAAGCTAATTAATTGCTCTAATCGAACGAGCAACTCTTCTTGATGAAATGGCTTTACCAAATACGCATCCGCGCCATATTTCAACCCCTTTGTTTTTGCTTGCTGTGTCGCTTTTGCCGTTAATAAAATAATCGGAATATGGCTTGTCCGGCGGTCTTTTTTTAAGGTTGCACATACTTCGTAGCCATCTGCTTCGGGCATCATGACGTCACTAATGATAATGTCAGGTATCAATTGAATCGCTTTATCAATACCAATTTTACCATTTGCAGCGGTTTGAATTTGATATTTATCTTTCAGAATGGACGTAATATATGCGGTCACATCAGCATTGTCTTCGATGATGAGTAATATTGGCTGGTGCAAGGAGATGTGAGGGGAGAAGGTTTGATGAGAGATTCTTGTAGAATCCTTTACATTTTTGATACGCGGTTTTTGCTTTTTTCTAACCTCTTTTTGCATTTGCTTTTTTGCCAAATTGCTGACTGGCAAATTGATAGTAAAGGTAGTTCCCTTCGCTAATTCGCTTTTCACTTCAATAGTACCATTCAATAATTGAACGAGATCTTTAGTCAATGCTAAACCGATACCACTTCCTACGTTATCACTTCGTTGCGGAGCATTGATTTGATAAAAACGATCATAAATTCGGGGCAATTCTGTTTTTGCAATTCCTATTCCCGTGTCTTTAATTTTAAGTTGTAGGAAAGAACGATTCTCAATATTTTCTAATTTTAAATGTAAAATAACTTTGCCTCGCGGCGCTGTAAATTTGAGCGCATTCGACAATAAATTATATATAATCTGCTGCAATTTCTCTGAATCGTAATCCATCAAATAAGTATCCAATTCAGAATAGAAAGTGAGTCGAATATCTCTTTCGCGCGCCAAAGAATAGAAAGACTCCGTTAGATAACGGACAAAATGAACCACGTCGCTTTGGATGTAATTCGGTTGTAAATTACCTGCGTCAAATTTAGCTAAATCCAGTAATTGATTAATCAGTCGTAATAAATTTTGACTATTTCGCTGAATGAGCTGCTTCTCGTTTTCGTGCCCATTAATCTGTTCATTCATCCCCATGATTACCGTCAGTGGAGTGCGAAATTCATGAGTGATATTGGTGAAAAAATTCGTTTTCGCTCGATCTAATACTTCCAAGCGTTTGCGTTCTACCTGCTGCTGTTTGGTATGCAGTTCGGCTTGAAATAAAGCAAGTTCTGCTTGTTGTTTTTCTTTTTCATTATGACGAGTCTTATAAGCGAGTCCGAGTGAGAAAAACAAGACTTCTAATACAGCTCCAGTTTGATAACAATACAAAAAATGTCCCTCTCGACCTTCCCAAACGAATGAAATCGTTGCGCCAATTAATCCCAATATTAGACACGATAAGCCGCCGATAAAAAACTGCACGCGTTTTTGCTGTGTCCGAAACAAAGGAATCAACATAAACAAAATGGTCAAAGAAATGAGCAAGGTGTAAGTCACATTGATCATACTCACCCAACGAATATTACTTTGCCAAAGATAAAGTGATAGATTAATAATTACCGCTGGAACAGCCAACCAAACAACGACATTAAGTATCTTATCCCAGCGTGGAAATACTTCTTTTGCATTTATAAAATATCGGATAAAAACAAGGTAACTCGCAAAAGCAGGAATTAGTAATTGCGCCAGATAAAAACTCCATTCAGGATGTTCTGGAAAGAAATAATTTAATAACAATGTATCGATTCGAAGCCAGATATAAATGATAAACAGCGTACTACAAATCAGATAAATACTGTAAAAAAAATAACTTTTATCGCGGATAGCAAAGTAGGAAAGTAGATGATAGGAAGCGATTAAAAATATTCCTCCTGCGTAGAGCAAATTAACCCAAGCGCGAAAATCGGCGGTAAATAAGGGTTGCTCACTAGGTACACCCGTTTGCGCGCTGACCACAAATGAAGTTATCAACATCAGCCACAATAGCGTCGTTCTAATATTAATATGATGGGTACGATCATTTTTGTTGATTCCCAAAATAAATGATTTTACAATTTTTTAGAATTATTGAAAAGTAGATTGTGTTGTGGGTAGATAGGACGAATACGCTACTAAATTATAAAAAAAGGTTCACTAAACTTTCGGTAGCTTAGCGAACCTTATAAATAGATAGTAGAATAACTAGTTTTTTGGGGTTATCCTCTTCTTTGGGTTTAAACAATTGATAAAAGTTTGGATTTTTTACTGAGTTTTGTACTTGTGGAGAGGATTCTAGTCAGCGGTAGGTAGGTAATGAATTTGTAAGTTTGGGTCTAATCAGTACTTCAAAAAATTAGTATCTGATAGCAATACAAAATTAACGATCATCAGCATTGAAATCTAGTTTTTGGACGATTTTTTCTAGCACTGGTGTTGCATAGAATGAAAAAATATTAGCACTGGTGTTGCATCAAGCAAGTACATTTAATCATAAATCACTGATTATCAACAACTTAAAATTACTTCACACAAAATGGGTCTCCATACTAAATTATTTCACGTCAATACTCGCAAAAACATAATTTGAGAAAGAAAACTCCTAGTTTCGATAATCCACCAACTCGCCGTCTATAAATAATTCAGTACTTTCTACTACTTGTTTGAGGGCGAAATTCATGCGTTCAAGCCCGCTTTGGTAGTAATGTTTGATAAAGTTTTCCCAGACTAAATTAACCAATAGTCCACTCATTTGTACCGTATTTTCAAATGCTGTATTTCCATCTTCGTAC
>JBGCES010000068.1:0-5422 GCA_045106545.1 Saprospiraceae bacterium | reverse complement strand
GTACCGCCACCGCAGCGGCTTCCGTTGCGGTAAAAATGCCGTAAACGATTCCACCTACGATAATTACAAGCATTAATAAACTAAAAAACGCTTTCCGAAAATCTGTCCACACTTGACTAACTGCCACACGTTCACCCCGCTTAAATCCGCGTTTGCGCGCAATAAAAGCCGCCACTAGCATCAGTGCGACACCTACTAAAATACCAGGTAAATATCCCGCAATAAATAAGGATGCTACTGAAGCTGCGCCACCACTCGCCAATGCGTAAACGATCAAAACGTTACTCGGCGGAATTAATAAACCCGTCGTAGAAGCCGTGATATTTAGACCTGCACTAAATGAACGCGGATAGCCTTCGTCTTCCATCCGCTCCGTCATCACACTACCAATCGCGGAAGCTGCTGCTACTGCCGATCCTGAAATTGCGCCAAACAGCATCGCCGCCACAATATTGACATATGCCAGTCCACCTGGCAGGCTACCGACCATGGATTTGGCGAAATTGATGAGTCGATTGGCAATCCCTCCGCGATTCATCAGTTCGCCTGCGAGTACAAAAAACGGTATCGCCAAGAGTGCGAAACTATCAATACCCGTCGTCATCCGTTGCGCTACCGTCGTGATGCCTGGTAGGAAAGCGATGTTTAATAAAATCGTCAGCGTCGTCGAAATACCAATGCTGTACGCGACGGGAACGCCGTAGCCCAGTAAGGCGAAGAAGCTGATAAATAAAAGGATGATACTGATGATTTCGATCGACATTTATCTTAGTTGAGTATTAAAAATGTAGAATTTGCTGTTCCACGTTTACTAAACTTCAAAAGTCTAGTAAACGTAGTTGACCGTTTTAAAAGGCATTCAGGGATCGGATCACTGAAACTCACTGCCGATATCGTTGAATATTATAGATAGAAAAGAACATAATCAATAATCCACTCAGCGGAACAATGGCGTAAACGTAACCCAAGGAAACCTGCATTGCGGGTGAAGTTTGACCCAAATAAAGAGTCGTATACACTAAATTTCCGCCTCCGATTACCATGACTACTAGTGCAAAAACGAACATCAATATTTCAATGATTTGCATCCGCTTACTCAATTGTTCGGGTTCTAATTTTCTTAATAAAAAATCCATGGAAAGGTGTTCCCGCTTGCCGTTTAAATAGGCTGCACCGAGGATAGAAAGCCAAATCAGCGCGAAGCGCGCAAATTCTTCCGTAAAAGAAAAAGAACGTCCCAGCACGTAGCGACCAAAGACCTGCCACAACACATCCAGCACTAGCAAGGCGAAAATGGCGATGAGGATAATTTCGATAGCGCGATTGATAGAGTGATATAATTTTTCCATAATATTATTTAATTGAAAATGGAGAATGGAGAATTGAAAATGTTGCTCATGTCAGTAGTGAATTTTCAATTTTTCATTTTCAATTTTCAATTTTCAGTTCGTTGCCTTAATTTGTTCTACTAAAGTTTTCATTTTCGGATCTGTTGCAAATTCCTGTAAAACAGCTTGCGTTTTTTCTGCAAATAGTGACTTATCGGGGCGGATGATTTCCACATTGGCAGCAGCTAATTGTTGCATACATTCGGCGACGTTATCACTCCAAAATTTCTTCTGTGCCGTGACGGAAATCTTAGCTGCGTCTTTCATCCATTGCTGCTCTTCTTCGCTCAACGTCTGCCAATATTTCGTGCCAATCACGAGTACATCGGGAATAGAACTGTGCTCGTCCAGCGTATAATATTTGCAAACTTCGTAATGCCCTGAAGTGATAAAAGAAGGCGGATTATTCTCTGCGCCATCGACTACGCCCTGCTGTAAAGCGGTGTATAATTCACCATAAGCCATCGGCGTTGCCGAACCGCCCATTTGGTTGACCATATCCACCGACATCTGATGATTCATTACCCGAATCTTTAAACCATCTAAATCTTGAGGCGTACGAATCGGCTGATTTTTAGTATAAAAACTGCGACTGCCCGCGTCGTAAAAACACAAGCCGCGCAACAAGTATTCGCTGCCCGCTTCTAAAATAGATTCGCCAATTTCGCCTTCCAAGACATTGAATAAATGCCCTTTATCGCGGAATAAATAGGGGACACCCATCACTTTATATTCGGGAGCAAAATTTGCCATCGCCGCCGCACTTACCTTGGTCATGGCGATGCTGCCGATTTGTAATAACTCCAGCACTTCGCGTTCCGTACCAAGCTGTCCGTCGGGAAAAATTTTGACTTTTAATTGTCCGTTGGATAGCTTCACAACTTGTTCCGCAAAGACTTCCATGCCCTGATGGACAGGATGCGTAATCGGTAAAGTATGCGCGAGATACGCTACTTTTTGGTCGCTAATTTGTTGGCAGGAGTTAGTTGAAAAAACTGTTGCCAGCAAAAGAAAAAGTAGCGTTAGGTATCGGATACCTCCAAGGTATCCGATACCTAAAATTTGCGTATTTATTTTAAAAATTATCTTCATTATTTTAAAAATTAAAATACTGTTTGGCATTCCCGTAGCAAATGTTTTCTACCATTTGTCCTAGCCATTCTACGTCATTTGGTAACTCTCCATTATGCACATCCGTACCGATTAAATTACATAAAATGCGACGGAAGTACTCGTGGCGCGGAAACGATAAAAAGCTGCGGCTATCGGTCAACATGCCGATAAATCGACTCAATAAGCCCATATTAGAAAGAGTATTAATCTGCTTCTCCATGCCGTCTTTTTGGTCTAAAAACCACCAAGCGGAGCCCCATTGTATTTTACCTGGTTGCGTTCCATCGTTGAAATTTCCCATCATCGTAGCGAATAATTCATTGTCGCGTGGATTAAGGTTGTATAAAATGGTTTTTGCTAATTGATTATTGGCATCGAGTCGATCTAGAAAGGCGGACAAACCTCGCGCTTGCTCCAAATCACCGATACTATCACAGCCCACATCCGCGCCCACCGATTTTAATAAACGCGTATTATTATTGCGCAGCGGGCCTAAATGAAATTGCATCGTCCAGCCGCGTTGGTGATACATTTTGCCCAATTCATGCAGGACTGCCATTTGAAATTGTGCCGCTTCGGTAGCGGAAATGGACTGCTCCTTTTTTCGTTTTTGGAGAATTTTATTCAAATCTGTTTCCGCAAAATCGACGGCGTGCAACTGGCTTAAACCATGATCGGATAATTGACAACCTAAACTTTGAAAGAAATCAATGCGATTTTCTAAAGCGATCAGCAAGTCCGAAAAAGTGTTGATTTCACTATCCGTTATTTGTTCTAATTTTTTAAAAAAAAGCAAAAAATCTGCGTTGTCAATCACGACTAATTTATCAGGTCGAAAGGTCGGCAGCATTTTTAAATCACTATCGGCTGCTCGGTATTGCTGATGAAATTCCAAACTATCGGTTGGGTGATCCGTCGTGCAAACCACTTCTACTTTCATTTTTTTCAATAAACCACGAGCGGAATAATCGGCTGTTTGCAACATCGCGGTGGTTTGTTCATAAATATCCTTTGCCGTTTTACGACTCAATAATTTATCAATTCCAAAGTAGCGTTGTAGCTCCAAATGCGTCCAGTGATAGAGCGGATTACGCATAGCGTAAGGAACAGTTTCCGCCCACTTCATAAATTTTTCTTCGTCCGTCGCATCGCCCGTGATGTATTTTTCATCGATACCGTTCGCCCGCATCGCTCGCCATTTATAATGATCACCTTTGAGCCACACTTCGGTGATGGTCGAATATTGTTTATTGCTTGCGATCTCATCGGGTGGCAAATGATTGTGGTAGTCAATGATCGGTTGCGACGCGGCGTAGTTGTGGTAGAGCCGTTCGGCGGTCGCGTTTTGTAATAAGAAATTATCGTTTAAAAAAGACTTCATAATTTAATTGAAAATTGAAAATGGAGAATTGAAAATTGCCGAAAATACGTGAGTGTCATTTTCAATTCTCCATTTTCAATTCTCCATTCGCTCTTATAATTCCCAGTTCCAATCCCCGCAACTCCGCCAATCCTCGTAATCTACCAATTGCTGAATAGCCTGGATTAGTCTGCTTTGTCAAATCATCAAGCATCTTATGCCCGTGATCGGGACGCATTGGAATCGCACAATTTTGCTCACCCGCTGCGAGTAATAAATTTTTCATGACCGCGTACATATCTACATCGCCATCCAAATGATCGGCTTCATAGAAGTTACCTTCCGCATCGCGTTTCGTTGCGCGAAGGTGGATAAAATTGATGCGCTGACCCATATTTTTAACCATTTGCGGTAAGTCATTATCTGGGCGAACGCCAAATGAACCCGTACAAAAACACAAGCCATTATACGGTGAATCCACTGCTGTCAAAATCGCTTGCGCGTCAGCTTCCGTACTGACCACGCGCGGTAGCCCTAAAAGCGGAAACGGCGGATCGTCGGGATGAATCGCCATTTTTACGCCGCATTCTTCCGCAACTGGAATAATTTCTTTTAAAAAATGCACCAAATTAGCGCGTAGGGTAGGGGCATCTACGTTTTGATATGTATCGAGAATCGCTTGAAATTTTTGTAAATTCAAAACGCCTTCCGTCGTACCGCCAGGCAATCCCGCGATGATATTTTTAGTTAATTTTTCTCTACCCGCTGCGTCTAATTGATCAAAATGCGCTTTCGCTTTTTCCTGTTCGGCTGTACTGTAATCTGCCGCCGCATTTGGGCGTTGCAAAATGTATAAATCAAATGCTGCAAAGGCACTTTTTTCAAAAAACAAAGCCGTCGAACCATCAGGCATCGGATGTTCCAATTCCGTACGCGACCAATCGAGGACGGGCATAAAATTGTAAGTAACGATCTTGACATCACATTCTGCGAGATTACGAATACTTTGCTTATAATTTTCAATATACGTTTTGTAATCGCCCGACGCGCGTTTGATGTCTTCGTGTACGGGAATACTTTCGACGACCGACCAAGTCAATCCTGCTGCTTCAATTTCGTCCTTCCGTTTTTGAATTTCCGTTACCGTCCAAATTTCACCATTCGGAATATGGTGTAACGCATTGACGATGCCCGTTGCGCCTGCCTGCCGAATATCAGCTAGACTAACGCCATCATTCGGTCCGTACCATCGCCAGGTCTGTTCAAGTTGCTTCATATTATTTTAGTTAAAAATTGAAAATTCCATTTAGATGAACTGACCTACTTACGCAGTAAGATTTATGTCGTACACGTCAAAGCGGTAATTTTCAATTTTCCATTCTCCATTTTCAATTAATACTTGTTAGAGCTGCAATTTTCAATTTTCTATTATTTATACTCCGCTAAACGCGCTAAAGCCGCCATCCACGGGAACAACAATGCCCGTAATAAAGGCTGATTTATCGTCGCATAACCACAGCACGGTGCTGATCAAGTCTTCGGGTTCACCGAAACGTTTCAT
>JBGCES010000679.1:0-9851 GCA_045106545.1 Saprospiraceae bacterium | reverse complement strand
TAAACGATTTAGAAATGAAGATTTTTTTTTTTTTTTTAAAAAGTATATAAAAAATCATCAATTCTAAATCATAAGTGTTTAATTAATTATTTCGTCAATACGCAAAAAAATAAGGGCGAGGATAATGTTTCTTTAATTTAGTTAAATGTAAATTAACAACGCCGAAATAATTAATGCTACAATTTAAAACAGGCTGTGAGATCGCTTCGCTGAGTTTTTTGTATGCTTTGAAAAGTATAGAAAAAATGATCCCCGAAATTCTTCCCCAAATCAAGTTCCCCGAAATAAATTCGGGTCGGGCAGGGGTAGGCTAATTTTAAATTTTAAGTGTAACGTTAATTATTTCGGCAATAAGTAAAAAGACAGAAATAAATATAGTTTATCAAAAAACGTAGAATTAACCGTAAGTAATTGATATTCAATTTATTGTGAAGTCTGGCTTCTGACAGATTTATCGATCTGACTTCTTACCTCTTACTTACTTATAGCGTTTACAAATTATAAAATAAGTAAAAACAAATTTCCTCATAATCCGTAAATCAATTTGAATCCTGTATCTTTCGCGTCTTAGTTGTGACGAATTAACCAATCGAACAGTTTTCAGTTTTACCTACCTAACTTTTTATTTACCAAATTATTTCACTGGTTTGCGCGAAAATTAAAATTTACTCAAGCTCGGTAAGGGTAAGCCTTAATCACCCTATATCGTCCACCGTTTATTATATGCAAGACAATTATCAAATCAAGCGTTTTTCAAAGTTAATGGTTGCCAATCGGGGCGAAATCGCTATCCGTGTATTACGTGCTGCCAACGAACTAGAACTCCGTACTGTCGCCATGTACACTTATGAAGACCGCTATTCTCTTCATCGTTACAAAGCCGATGAATCTTACCAAATCGGTAAAGATGACGATCCATTAAAACCTTACTTAGACATTGAGGAGATCTTACGGGTAGCTAAAGCGTGCGGGGTAGAGGCGATTCATCCTGGGTATGGTTTCCTTTCGGAAAATGTAGATTTTGCAAGGCGTTGTCGGGAAGAAGGAATCGTATTTATTGGACCTTCGCCCGAATCTATGGAGCAAGTAGGGGATAAAGTAGCGGCAAAAGTACTAGCTAGAAAGGTAAATGTTCCATTAATTGAGGACAGTAAACGACCTTTGACATCGGAAAAAATCGTTTTAGAGGAAGCAAATAAAATAGGATTTCCGATTATGATTAAAGCTGCCGCAGGTGGCGGTGGTCGCGGGATGCGGGTGGTACGCAACGAGGAAGATTTGCTAATTGAATATAAAGAAGCAAAAGGAGAGGCAAAAACGGCTTTTGGTAACGATACTATCTTTTTAGAAAAATACATCGAAAATCCAAAGCACATTGAAGTGCAAATTTTCGGAGATAAATACGGTAATTTAGTTCATTTATTTGAACGAGATTGTTCCGTACAGCGCCGCTTTCAGAAGGTGGTGGAAATTGCTCCCTGTATTTCTCTTAACCAATGGACTAAAGAGAAACTATACGATTATGCGTTGCGGTTAACGCGGGAAGTAAACTATAGTGCAGCAGGAACAGTCGAATTTTTGGTGGATAGTGATGAAAATATTTATTTCATCGAAGTCAATCCGCGGATTCAAGTAGAACATACGATTACGGAAGAAATCACAGGTATCGACATCGTTCGCTCACAGATTTTAGTTTCTATGGGCTATCCTTTGGATCATCCTACTATCCACATTAAGAGTCAAGCCGATGTGAAGATGTATGGTTGTGCGATTCAGTGCCGATTAACTACCGAAGATCCTGCGCAAGATTTCAAACCTGATTATGGTAGCTTGATTGCTTACCGTTCGGCGAGTGGAATGGGGATTCGTTTGGATGCAGGTAATGCCTACGCTGGAGCTAAGATTTCACCTTTCTTTGATAGCTTGTTGGTAAAAGTGACTGCTTGGGGACGCACAATGAAGGGCGCGTCTGAACGCTTACAGCGGGCTTTGCGCGAATTTCGCGTTCGTGGAGTCAAGACGAATATTGACTTCTTATTAAATTTACTACAAAACGAAGAATTCTACAAAGGAGAAGCAACGGTCAATTTCATACCTGCCAATCCACAGCTATTTGAATTTCCTCGTCGTCGTGACCGTGGTACAAAAATTATCCGTTATCTATCAGACGTTATTGTTAATGGTAACAAAGATGTCAAGTACATCGATCCACGTCAGTCGGCATTATTTACTACGCCTGTAGTGCCTGATTTTGATGATAAAAAAGCATTTCCGAAAGGCACACGGGATCGATTGCAGAAAATGGGGGCAGAGAAATTTGCTCAATGGCTGCGCGAGGAAAAGACCATAAAATATACGGATACTACTTTCCGTGATGCCCACCAGTCGCTACTGGCGACTCGGATGCGGACGTATGATATGTTGAAAGTAGCGGAAAGTTTTGCGCGTAACCATGCGGATGATGTGTTTTCGATGGAAGTTTGGGGTGGAGCGACCTTTGACGTAAGTCTGCGCTTTTTAAAAGAATGTCCTTGGACTCGTTTGGAAAAATTACGAGCTGCAGCGCCCAATATTCTATTCCAAATGCTGTTGCGCGGTTCTAACGCCGTTGGTTACAAAGCCTATCCAGATAATTTGATTATTAAATTTATCGAGGAAGCTGCGGAGACGGGAATTGATATTTTCCGCATTTTCGATTCGCTCAACTGGGTAGAAGCGATGAAGACAAGTATTAAAACGGTACGCGAACGGACGAACTCTTTGGCGGAAGCCTGTATTTGTTACTCGGGTGACTTTACCAATAAAAAAGAAAAGAAATTTACGTTAGAATATTACCTCGATCTCGCTAAAGAATTGGAAGATCAAGGTGCGCATATTTTGGCAATTAAGGACATGGCAGGATTGCTGAAACCTTTTGCAGCCGAAGAACTAGTTACGCGTTTGAAAGAAACGGTACAGTTACCGATTCACTTGCATACGCATGATACTTCTAGCATTCAGGCAGTGACGTATTTGAAAGCCATTGATGCAGGCGTAGATGTGGTCGATTTGGCGATGGCAAGTATGTCTGGACTGACTTCTCAACCCAATTTCAACTCGGTTGCTGCCATGATGCAGGGACACGAACGAGCGGCAAAAGTAGATTTACATTCGCTGAATCAGTTTTCGCAGTATTGGGAATCAGTACGCAAATATTATTATCCGTTTGAAACGGAATTGAAAGCGGGAACAGCAGAGGTTTACGAACACGAAATTCCCGGTGGTCAATATTCTAATTTACGTCCGCAAGCGCGCGGATTAGGTCTGGAAGATCAGTTTGAAAAAATTAAGGAAAATTATCGCATCGCTAACGAATTATTTGGTGGTCTGATCAAAGTGACTCCAAGTTCTAAAGTCGTAGGAGATATGGCGATGTTCATGACTTCTAATAACTTGACGAAGCAAGATATTTTAGAACGAGGTGATAAATTAGCGTTCCCAGATTCGATTAAAAACTTGATGCGGGGCGATCTCGGTCAAATCAAAGGCGGCTTTCCGAAGAAGATTCAAAAGCTGGTATTGAAAAACGAGAAGCCATATAAAGACAAGCCCAATGCGCATTTAGAACCGATTGATTTTACCAAAGAATTTAACGCGTTCCAAGAGAAATTTGGCGAATATGTGAGCTTCCGTGATTTCCTCAGTTACTCGCTTTATCCAAAGGTGTTCGCGGATTATCAAGCACATTTTGAGAAATATGGACAGGTTAGAATGTTACCTACACCAGCCTTTTTCTACGGTTTAGAACCCAATGAAGAGATTCAGGTAGAAGTAGAAAAAGGTAAAACCATAAACGTCAAATTCCTCAACGAAACCGAGCCTAATGAAGCTGGTTTCCGTTCGGTATTTTTCAAACTTAATGGTCAAACGCGCTCGGTCGATTTGCGTGATGAAAGTGTAAATGCAGCCTCAACTGCACATCAAAAAGTAAGTAAAGACGGCGATGTGGGCGCACCACTACAAGGAAATTTATCAAAAATCATGGTAAAAGCAGGCGATAAGGTAAAAACGAATCAGCCGCTATTTGTCATTGAAGCGATGAAGATGGAAAGTACGATTACGGCACCGCAAGCAGGTACGGTTAAAGCGGTACACCTGAGCGAAAAAACATTGGTGGAGCAGGATGACTTGATTATTGAATTGGAGTAAAACTCATCTCTAAGTAACGATCAAAGAATAAGTTACTCAAGCTGGACAGTGTATAGTTTTTCTCAGTTTTCGTTTGAAAGAAGGAGAATTGTTGATACGCCGCCTGCCCCGACGCTTGTCTCGGGGACTGATTTCAAGCGGAAAATGAGAGAAATTTGACCTGTCCAGATGAGGAAGTTATTTTTTGACCGTTACTAAGTAAAAATAGATTCACTAAGAAGTATGGATCATCCCGAATTTTTAAAATACCTTTCAAGAATTTACTTTAGGGTTATTTTAAAACAAATGGTGTAATTGTCAAATTGTAAAATGGTGTTTGCCGCTCTCACAATTTAACAATTACACACCATTTTACCATCAGAATATGATGATTAAAAGTGGAAACGTACGTTCCTATTAGTAATGTGGAAAAATTCGGGATGATTCATTTTTTGCTTTCTAATGGATTATCATTTTTTTAACAAAAAATCATTCTGTACACTTAAAAAAATCAATAAACATATATTACCTTTGTCCTATCTGTCGTTAATTAGGCGACTTTTGTTTACACTTCTAGCATTTCCTACCACTATTTATTTACTATAATATAATTTGAAGATTTTTGCATAATGAGCTTTAAGTTCCTTATCTATTATCGATATCCTACCTAGCACAGCCATTCACACGTTTACATTTTTATTATTTAGATTTTTACATTTAAGTAAGACAGATTTATTTCACTAAATAATCATAATTATCTGATGATTAGGGTGAATACATTCATTTCCTTGTGCTCTAATTCTGTCATTGTACTTAATCACACCTTTTGTTTATCACATTTTTATTAGAAACTGACTTTCCTAAATCCTGGCGAACGCTAACGCGCTGCACCGTCAACGGTTCATCGTTTGCCATTAATTAAACAACCATTTTTTACGTATGAAAAACATCACTAAACGCTGCCTTCCTTTTTTCTTAATCGGCAGCTTAATTATTAACGGATGTACAACAGAGAAATTTGAGCAGTCGCCCGTAGAAACCGAAATAAAGGACGTAAATGCTGCCTTAAAACTTACTGAACTGAAAGCGAAATCAAATGACTTTTGTTTAAGTAGATAGACGTTAGAAATTAGATAAAGAATTGACTGTTAATTATCTAATGTCCAACGTATTAAATCTGTCAACCTAATTAAGTAGTTGATAATGAAATGATTAGCTACGATATTGTTGTTGGTAATTGTTCGAGAACTTTACTTTGCACAACACAACATCTAAAAGACAATCTATTGAAAAAACAGCGCAATACTTCTCCATAAAGAGGTATTGCGCTGTCGATTTTGAGTTAATATACTAAGTAATTGAGCAGTTTAATAATTTAAACTGTTTAGTAGTTCTATTACAAAAATAGATATAGTTTAGTCAGGTTTTTTAAAATAGTATAAGACTTTGATATTCAATTACTTATCTAGTTTGTTTTCTCTCCGTCCCGAATCATTTCGGGACGGTCTCTTGTCTGTCGTCTCACTTACTTTGTATTAGCTGTTTTATAGTCTTCCAAAGTGACCGGTTCGGAACCTATTTTGCTGAGAATATCGTAAGTGGTAACGATACCTACTAATTCGCCATTGTCAACGACTGGTAGGGCATGGAAGTAATTTTCTAAAAATACATCAATGGCAGTACGGATATTATCTTTATTATCGACCTTTGCCATTCCTTTAGTCATGATTTGTTGAGCTGTCCAAGTATGAAGTCGGGTAGCTTGCTCTGCTTTACTTTCGGGTTCTTGGGTATAGCCATGTATAAAGCGTAAAAAATCAGATTTACTGATGATTCCTACAATCTTTTTGTATCGTACCACTGGAATGTGATGTACTTTATTTTTTTCAAATATATCTCTTACTTCGGTCAGGGCATCACTTGGATTAACCGTGTGAAGTTTAGTACTCATTATTGTGCTAACTGGCGCGAGAACATTCATATTGCTATAGTTGATGGTGAACAAATATTGTGATCTGATAGGACAAATATGTACAGATTTGGCTGGGTATTAGCTTTTATAAATCACTGCTCTTAGTGACATTTATCACTACTTTGTTACTTTTTCTGATTTTTGTCGTTTTAACTAGACTACTTTATTTCATTTTTAAATTCAAGTTTTGAAAACTATCCAACTATCGATTTTACTGTGCAGTTTACTATTGCTGCCTATTTTTAGTTTTACGCAAGCGCGTACTTATCTCGCCATCGAATCAAAGGAAGTCCAGCCTGAAGCAGCTTTTTGCTTGGACTTGAGTATGGCAAAAGCGGATCGGTTGCTTTCTGTGTCGTGGGAAATGCACTGGGATCCTGCGGTACTTGCCCATACTGGAATGAATGATTTTTTCCTTTTTAATCCTTCCATTAATCAGTCGCAAATTAGCAATGGTAAAATTACGGTGGACTGGAGTGCTACGCCAAATAATGCACTGATTTTGGATGAACCACAACGTTTATTTACCGTCTGTTTTAATGCGTTGGCGACAGAGGAAACAAATACGGTGATCAGCTTAAAAAATATTGAACTCAAGCGGAGTAACGAAATTGACGTGCCCTACACTTTTGCGGAAAGCAAGATTGCGATCCGAACCAACCCTAATCCTGATGACATTATTACTATTTTGGATCAGCTAAGCGAACCGAACTGCTTTTTTGATGAAGTTGGAACGATTGAGGTCGTTCCTTTCTTCGGACAACGTCCATTGACTTACGAATGGAATGGTGGTTCTATTGAAGAAAATAACGAAACGACTATCCGCGGATTAGCAACAGGTAATTATCAACTAAACCTAACAGATGCCAATGGAGTTACCGCGACGAAAACCTATTCGATTATCGGTAGCGGAATTGCAGATTTAGCAGAGCGGGCTGAAGTTGGCGGCGATTGTGGTTTGGGAGGAAATATTTCGCTTGCGCTAAACGATGCTATTCCGCCTTTGACTTATGCTTGGAGCAATGGTTCAAATGCGCCTAGTTTAACGCAAGTGGATCCAGGAGCATATCAAGTAACTGTTACGGATGCGAATAACTGTCAAGCTATGGGGCAATTTGAAGTTATCGACCTACCACAACATTTAGATACGATTCGTTTTACACCCCCACTTTGCGATATTGATGAGTCGGCAAATATTACTTTATATCCTAATTTTTTTGGGAGTAGATTATCTTATAACTGGAATACGGGTTCTACTTTTTCTAGTCTTATCAATTTAGGAGTGGGTAATTATTCCGTAACCATAACAGATGAAACGGGGTGCAGTACGGTGGAGGAAATTAATTTGGAGGTCGTCCAACCTACTGTTACCGCTAAAAATTTAGTTTGTGCAACGCCTGATTTGGCAGATGGCGAAGCACGCGTTTTTTACTCTCCCGTAGCGACTACTTATCGAACGTATTGGGAAGATGGCTCAACGAGCGGGGGCAGTGTTGCTTTAAATGCAGATCTATCCGTAGGGACACATTATTTTACGGTAGGAAATATCGTAGGGTGTGAATTTTTTACGGATTCAATCGTGATGCAAGCGGGTTTAGCGGACGTGCGCGAAACGTATTATAGCTGTAAATTAGATTCGATTGCCTTATTGGCGGATGGTGGTCAAAACGATTTTACTTATGCTTGGTCGCCGCCAGAAGATTTTGTTGACCCCACTGCTTCATCGGCGATTTACGTTGTGCCAGCAGTCAACCCAAATGATTCTCTACCGAATGCACCTTTGAATATCACTTTAACATCAACCGCGACGGGCGGTTGTGAACAAATATTTCGATTAAAAGTCCTACCACAAGCCGATTGTGTTTGGCCAGGAGATACCGATGCAAATCAAAAAGTTGATCCACTAGATTTACTACATATTGCGCTAACCAATGGCGAAACGGGCGTAGCCCGCAATCTACCTTCTACTGAATGGTTTGCGCAAGCAAGTACGCGTTGGGGCGCAAATATTCCAGATACTGAATTGGATTTGATGCATGCAGATGCCAATGGCGATGGAATGATTAGCGATGCGGATACGGTAGTAGTCATTGAAAATTTAGGACAAACGCACTTAGGTTTTGCACCAGATTTGACGGAAGTTAGAAACGGAAATGTGCCTTTAGAAATCATTTTGCCTGCTGTGGTTAGTGCAGGAGAACGTTCAATTTTTCCCATTCATTTAGGCGAAGCGAATGTGGATATTAACAACGCTTACGGTTTATATTTTCAAATTCATTACCCTACGGATGCCGTAATCTTAGACGAAGCCGCTGTAAAAAATAACGGTTGGTTGGCAGAGGAAAATGCAGCGTGGACGTTTAATTTTTTAAATAAAAATGCAGGTGTCTTAGAAGTTGTATTGACTCGATTTGACCAAATGGGGCAATCTGGGAGTGGTAAAATTGCTGATTTGATAATGGAGTTTTTGGCATTAGAAAATACGCAAAGTATTGATTTGTCTATCGAAAACGCATACTTAATCGGACGAGATGGCGCTGCGATTGAGGTAGCTGGTATCACTAGCACTAGTGTTTTGCAAGGCACAACTACCGCGACCAATAATTCAATTGAGGATGCTAATTTGATACTCTTTCCCAATCCGAGTAAAAATTTCTTACAAATCGAATCGCCCTTAGCCATTGATGGCTATGCAATTTATAATTTGACAGGCGAGTTATTAAAAAGTATTCCTTTGGAGGAAACTAAAATATGGGTGGGCGATTTACCCAAAGGGGGCTATGTCATTGTGTTTAGACAAGAGGGAAAGCGCATCTTCCGCCGATTTGTAAAATTTTGATTACGAGTAGTTTATTTAATCGATAAGATACAAGTGTTTTTCGATTAGTATCATTGCAAATGTAAAGGCTTTGTCGGATATTAGCAATTGCTAAACTGGCGACTATTATATTAAAATCATTTACATGGCAAAGGATTTATTTGAAGAAACAAAGCAGCGTATTTTAACCTATATGCAAGAAAAATTTCCAACCACGGAGGAAGGAAAAATGCGTAAAAAAGCGAAGAAGCGGGTTAAAATGAAAAAAGGCGCGTATATCCACATGATTTTATATCCGCCAGTGATGATTTTTTTGACCGTCATTAGTTTTCTTTTTACCCCCGAATTTTGGTGGTGGATCATGGTGCCCGCAGTTGGCTGGGGTATGATTATAGTCATTCATTATTTGATTGTTTTTGGCATTCCTGGAGTTGTGCGCTTCGACGAAGAATGGGAAGCGAATGAAGTAGATCGAGAATACCGCAGGATGCGCTACGAGCAGAAAATTAATCAATTGCTAGATCGCGAAGAAGAACTAGATCTGGATGAACGACTAGATTTGCGTGAAATGGAACGGCGGTTGGATGAGCAGGATTTGGTGTAAATTAGTAGTCTATCAAATCACTGCTATACGCAGCAAATACATCAATAAACTAAAAAAGCACAACCAAATAAATCCACCAAATAACATTCTATGCTTAAACTGTTTTAATAGAAATCCACCAACTTCATCATCTTCTGCTGCGGTCTGACTAGCTGTTAATTCATTGCGATAAACGGAATATAATCCTACGGTTTGAATGCCCAATTGAATGAGTAAACTGCTAACACCTACCACGAGTGCGGGTGCGTATGCCGCATGATCTACCATCAGTAAAATCCCTCCGATTAATA
>JBGCES010000678.1:0-6925 GCA_045106545.1 Saprospiraceae bacterium | reverse complement strand
AAAGAAATTCGCCGTAAAGATGGTTCTTATATTCGTTTCGATGACAATGCAGTAGTATTGTTGAATGCAAATGAAGAGCCACGCGGCACACGTATTTTTGGTCCAGTTGCTCGTGAATTACGGGAGCGTGATTACATGCGTATCGTTTCACTAGCACCAGAAGTACTTTAAAAATAAGATAAGAATAGGATGTGTTCCTGTTTTGAAAGCTAATTAATCATGGCAAAGTATAAAAAAGTAGTACCAGTAGTAAAGAAAATTCACATCAAGAAAGGTGATCAAGTTATGGTTATTTCTGGTGCGAGTAAAGGTAAGACGGGTGAAGTTTTGGAAGTATTTCCTAAAAAATACCGTGCTACTGTTGAAGATGCAAATATCGTGAAGAAGCATACTAAGGCTACTGAAGATAACCCAGGTGGTATCAATGAAGTGCCCGCAGCAATTCACATTTCTAACTTAATGTTGATTGATCCTAAATCAGGAGAACCAACGCGCATTGGTCGCAAGTTAGATGATAACGGTAAGCTAGTCCGTTATTCAAAAAAATCAGGCGAAATTATCAATTAAGTAACCATTAAAGGATAATATTTCATCAGAAAGTTATTTTTTAATACATAAACAGTATAGGGTCGGAAAGTCTATACAATTTACACTTTATAAGATGAGTTACGAACCAAGATTAAGAAAGAAATATAAAGAGGAAGTTGTTCCTGCATTGATGGAAAAGTTCCAATACAGTTCGATCATGCAAGTACCTAAGATTGAAAAGATTTGTATCAATCAAGGGGTAGGTGAAGCAACGCAGGATAAAAAGTTGGTGGACAATGCACTAAAGGAAATCACCATGATTACTGGTCAAAAAGCTGTTCCAACTAAGGCCAAGAAATCCGTTTCTAACTTTAAGTTGCGAGAGTTCATGCCCATTGGTGCGCGAGTAACTTTGCGTCACAATCGGATGTATGAATTCTTAGATCGCTTAGTAGCTGTGGCTTTGCCACGTGTGCGTGATTTCCGTGGTATCAACGATAAGAGTTTTGATGGGCGTGGTAACTATTCAATGGGTATCACTGAGCAGATTATCTTTCCAGAAATCGTTTTGGATAAGGTAAATAAAATTACGGGTATGGATATTACCTTCGTAACTTCTGCTAAGACTGATGCGGAATCGTTAGAATTGTTGAAGTTGATGGGGATGCCTTTCAAGAATCAAAAGTAATTAATAGAAAGAAATTTAAAGTAATATATAATGGCTAGAAAATCAGTTATTGCACGTGAGCGTAAGCGAGAAAGGATGGTAGCGAAGTACGCAGATTTACGTGAGAAGTTGAAGAAAGAAGGTGATTATGAAGCATTAGATAAATTGCCTCGTAATGCATCTCCAGTTCGTTTACATAATCGTTGTAAATTGACTGGTCGTCCTAAAGGTTACATGCGTAAATTTGGTATCTGTCGGGTAAAGTTCCGTCAAATGGCACTTGAAGGCAAGATTCCTGGTGTAACTAAAGCTAGTTGGTAAATAATTTTTCTCAAAAGGACAGCAGAAGTTAGCAAATTAGATTAGCTAAAACCTGTAATTGTCTATAAAGTATGTAATTATGATTACTACTGATCCAATAGCGGATTATTTAACACGTATCCGTAACGCACAGCAAGCAGGACACCGTGTTGTAGAGATTCCTGGTTCTAAGATGAAGAAAGCAATCACGGAAATTCTTTACGATCAAGGTTATATCCTTAAATACCAGTTTGCGGAGAGCAAATATCAATGCGGTGTTATTAAAATCGCCTTGAAATATCACCGTGGTACTAAGACGCCAGTTATTCGTAAATTACAACGAGTAAGTAAACCAGGTTTGCGCCAGTTCTCTAAAGTTGGAGACCTACCACGAGTTATTAATGGTTTAGGTATTGCAATTATTTCTACTTCTCACGGAGTGATGACTGATAAGCAAGCGCGTGCTGAGAATGTAGGTGGTGAAGTTTTATGTTACATTTACTAGTATTTTATAAGATTAGTTTAGTAACGTATTTATTAAAAATTACTCAGCTTTTTAGCTGATTATCAAATATTTCAGAGATGTCACGTATTGGAAAAGCACCCATCGCAGTACCTTCTGGCGTTGAAATTAACGTTAGCAAAGGGAATGTGGTTACGGTAAAAGGTCCTAAAGGACAGCTAGAGCAGCAGATTGATTCAGACTTATCTGTTGCTATCGAAGATGGCGAATTGACTATATCTCGTCCAACCGATCAGCCTCGCCACCGTTCTGCTCACGGTTTATATCGTTCATTAGTTAGCAATATGGTAGAAGGTGTAACAAATGGTTACATTAAGGAAATGGAATTAGTAGGTGTCGGTTATCGTGCAAATAATAGTGGTCAATTGTTAGAGTTGACTTTAGGATATTCTCACCCGATCTATTTTTACGTTCCAGATGAAGTAAAAGTAGAAACAGAAACAAAGAAAGGATCACCACCTTTGGTTAAATTGACTAGTATCGATAAGCAACTAATCGGTCAAGTTGCTGCTAAAATTCGTGCTTTCCGCAAACCAGAACCATACAAAGGTAAAGGTGTACGTTTCAAAGGTGAAGAGATTCGTCGTAAAGCAGGTAAAACTGCAGGTAAATAAGAGGTAATCGCTGATATATCAGGAGATAGCCTATTTCATAATAATTATATTTTCTAATATAGGGGTGTTGGGATAGATTCATACTCTTTTACTAACATCAAAAAGAACATTAGAATGGCATTTAATAAAGGACAGCGCAGACGCAGAATTCGCTACCGCATCCGTAAGAAAATTAACGGTACAGCAGAGAAGCCACGTTTGAGTGTTTTCCGTAGTAATAAAGAAATTTACGTTCAACTAATCGACGATGTTAATGGTCATACTTTGGCATCTGTTTCCTCTCGTCATTTAGATGTTAGTGGTTCTGCTGTTGAAGTTGCTAAGCAGGTTGGACAGGCTATTGCTGATAAAGCTAAAGGTGCGGGGATTGAAGACGTAGTATTCGATCGTAGTGGTTACCTATATCACGGACGTGTGAAATCATTAGCAGATGGTGCTCGTGAGGGCGGCTTGAAATTTTAATAAAATCTTTTATACTTATATATAATGGCAAGAAGAGATAATAACAGCCGAGTTAAAGCTGCTGAGACAGAGTTGAAAGAAAAGTTAGTAGAGCTAAACCGCGTAGCTAAAGTTACTAAAGGTGGTCGTACATTCAGCTTTGCTGCTATCGTTGTAGTTGGCGATGGTAAAGGTAGTATTGGGCATGGATTAGGTAAAGCACGTGATGTATCCGAGTCTATTCAAAAGGCTACTGATGATGCAAAGAAAAACCTGATTAAAGTGCCAATTATTAATGGTACTATTCCACATGAGCAGAAAGGTAAGTATGGAGCTGGTAAAGTTCTTATCAAGCCAGCTGCTGATGGTACAGGGGTAATCGCTGGTGGTGCAATGCGTGCCGTACTAGAGAGTGCAGGTGTTCAGAATGTATTAGCGAAATCAATGGGATCTTCTAACCCTCACAACGTAGTGAAGGCAACGATTGATGCTCTATCCAAATTGAGAAGTCCTGTGGAAGTTGCGAAACACCGCAATATCTCAATGGAAAAGTTGTTCAACGGGTAGTTTGGGTTTTGACCCGCTCGTTTCGATATAATTTTAGTCGTCTGATTTTCGTTTGGAACTTCAGATGATGCCTCGCTAAGGTTCAAGGAAGTGGTTCACTATCTTGAACCTTAGATTTTATAGAATTGGATGTTGAAAGTTGGGTATTCGACGCAGACAATTGCCTACGTAGTTATTCAGAATTTGAAATCCATATCCAAAATCATACTAAAGATTTTTACCATGAAGCAAGTAAAAATTACTCAGGTCAGAAGTATCATTGACCAATCTAAAAAACAAAAAGGTACTATTGAAGCTTTAGGACTGCGCAAAATCAACCACTCGGTAGTTAAAACTGCAACTCCGCAAATTATGGGTATGATTGCAAAAGTGCAGCACTTGGTGAAAACAGAGGAAGCTTAGGCAGTAACAGATTGTTGTTACTTTGCTATTTATTCTTCTTTGTTTTTAATATTAATCAAATTATTAGCTACGGTAAAAGGTACATCACTAATCGTTTTGTTACTATAGTCGTCAGCCAACTATAAAAATCTTGTGGCAATGGAATTGCATACTTTAAAACCAGCTAAAGGTTCAACTAAAAGTAAAACGCGTATTGCACGTGGTCAAGGATCGGGAAAAGGTGGAACATCTACTCGTGGTCACAAAGGTCAAAAATCTCGTTCTGGTTACAGTAAGAAGCGTAACTTTGAAGGTGGTCAAATGCCTTTGCAAATGCGTTTACCGAAACGTGGATTTAATAATCCTAACCGTGTAAATTATGCACCGATTAATGTAAGTCGCTTACAAGAAATCGCAGACAAATATAAAGTTGATACTATTGATGTGTCATTTTTGATTTCTAATGGTATCGTTTCTAAAACAGCTAAGGTAAAAGTATTGGGTGAAGGCGAATTGAGTACAGCTCTAAACGTTACTGCACATGCTTTTTCTGGTTCTGCAAAAGAAGCAATCGAAGCTAAAGGTGGCAAAGCGAACGTAGCGTAAGCAAAATTGGACTCGCTGTTGTGACTGAATAGTTATGTAATAGAATTGCATAATTGTGTAGATGAAAATGCTATCACAGTTTAATGGTTTTATTATTATTACATCTGATCTATTTTACATTCAAACTCCTTTTGACATAAAAAAGCATAATTAAATGCCATTGTGTCAGTGCTAGTTTTAAGTGCTCTTAAAAATAAATTATTTTTAGAGAAAGATTTTAATCCGTTCATTATCAGATAGATATAAGGATTTTAATCGGAAAACTACTTGGTTTTCTACTTGTAACGAAAAGTTTTAATGTAAAAAATCGCTTATTTCCGAAATTGGAAATAAATTTGCAATAGTTGGAAAAAATTGAATACGTATTTTACTGCGAATTTAAATTTTATCTACAAAAGATCGGAAACAGCGTCCAATCTTATCAACAAACAGAAATTACTTGCTGATGAAAAGGTTTATTACAACTTTACAAAATATTTGGAAAATCGAGGAACTCAAAAATCGAATCCTTTTTACATTGGGTCTATTATTTGTATTCCGTATCGGTTCTTTCATCGTACTCCCTGGAGTCAATCCTAAAGTATTAGAAGCAGCAACTGCGAATAGCGGTGGTGCGAATGATTTGCTAGATTTGATTAATATCTTTTCTGGTGGGGCATTTAATAATGCTGCGATTTTTGCATTAGGTATTATGCCTTACATTACGGCATCGATTATCATTCAGTTACTAGGTTTTGCTGTGCCTTATTTCCAGCGCCTACAACAAAAGGAAGGAGAATCAGGACGTAAAAAAATTACGCAAATCACGCGTTTGTTAACAGTAGCGATTACTTTAGTTCAAGGCGGTGGTTATTTGACTTATATCAATAGTTTAGGAGCGGTAGATCCAAATATTCCAGCGGGTATTTTTTGGATTTCTAATATAATTATCCTCACAACAGGTACCATCTTCGCGATGTGGTTGGGTGAGAAAATTACGGATCGTGGAATTGGTAATGGTATATCTTTATTAATCACTATCGGTATTATTGCGACTTTACCAAGTGCTTTGGTTTTCGAATTACAAAGTCAGTTATCGAAAGGTAGCTTTATTGTATTTGTAGTGATTATTGCTGCTTTATTAGCTGTTACAGCACTTACCGTATTAATTGTACAAGGAGTGCGTCGGATTCCAATCCAATTTGCTAAACGTATGATTGGTCGAGGTGCGCAAAGTATGCCAGTGGCTGGTAATCGTGATTACATTCCATTGAAGGTAAATGCAGCGGGTGTAATGCCAATCATCTTTGCTCAGGCATTGATGTTTATTCCATCTACTGTAGCCCAATTTGCATCATCAGATAGTGGCGACTTAGCTTCTAACTCCATACTACGTGCATTAAACGACTTTACATCATTGCCTTATAATATTGTATATTTCTTAATGATTGTGTTGTTTACTTACGTATATACTGCGTTATTGGTCAACCCACAGCAGTATGCAGAATATCTAAAACGTCAGAATGCTTTTATCCCCGGTGTAAAGCCAGGAAAAGCAACTGCTGATTTTATTGATGCCGTGACAACGCGTATTACTCTACCAGGGTCTGTCTTCTTAGGTATTATTGCGATTTTACCAGCAGTAGCAGCAGCATTTGGTGTGAATATCGCTTTGGCGCTGTTCTTTGGTGGTACTTCACTACTTATCTTAGTAGCAGTTGTATTGGATACCTTACAGCAGATTGAGAGTCACTTATTAATGCGTCGTTACGATGGATTAGTAAAATCAGGCAAGCTACAGGGGCGTAGTCGGATGCAAGGCATCGGTGCTAGTATGTAAAACGATTGAAGATGGTAGCGTAAAATACGCTCACTATAAAACATATATTGAAAAAACAGAAGTCCGCAAGGGGTTCTGTTTTTTCCGTTTAACCATAGTACAACTTTCTCGTTGGGACAAGGTTTACAATAGTGATAATTCACGATTTATATAAAAATATCATATGGAAGGTGCGTATTGGGTAGGCTTTGAAATCTAAGTGTAGAAAATTCTCAAGCCAATACCGACTTCCTTTTGAACCACTTTTTTTAGAATGGCGAAATCAAAGGTAGTATTTTATAAGACAGAGGAAGAGATTGAACGCTTACGGGCAGCTTGCTTATTGAATAGTAAGGTGCTGGAGCATGTGGCTAGTCGGATTGCTCCAGGTGTACGCGGAATTGATTTAGATCGAGAAGCAGAAGAACTACTGCGAGATAATGGAGCTATACCAGGTTTTAAGGGGCTATATGACTTCCCAAATACACTTTGTATTTCGG
>JBGCES010000677.1:0-6950 GCA_045106545.1 Saprospiraceae bacterium | reverse complement strand
TGTGCTCTTCCGATCTGTGGGGAATCTGGGATAAATTCCGCAATACTGCGGAACTAACCACTCCGTGGAGGTTCGAATCCTCCCCTCACAGCCTTAAAAAGTTGGTAGTTAGAAAGTTTTTAGTTGGTAGTTACCGCGCTAACGTGTACGTACTTAGTGCATGATAAAAGAGCAACTACCAACTACAAGCTAAAAACTACCAGCTCCTTACACTGTAAGATGATGAAACTGGCAGCCATGCCCTCCTGTCTCGGGGGTGAGGAATCTGGGATAAATTCCGCAATACTGCGGAACTAACCACCTCGTGAAGGTTCGAATCCTTCTCTTACAGCCTTTTGAAAAGTTGGTAGTTAACAGTTTTTAGTTGGTAGTTGCCGCTCTAATGTACACATTCAGCGTACGTAAAGAGATCAGCGACCAATTACAAGTTAAAAATTATCAACTCATAAAAAACGGGTGATATTCTTGCGAATATCACCCGTTTTTTTGTTGTCTACGTCTGCAGTTACGCGTTAATAGTTAACCGTTATTCGTTACTACAGTGCTACTTTCTTACGAATCGCCGTCGGCACAGCGTCTTTGTGTAGCAAAATTGTCATGGTTTTATATTTTACGAAATTCTTAGTAACGTAGATATAACCATCATAGTCATTGCCCGTTCCCCACGAATTCTTCACGATGTAGTATTCCTTACCGTTCTGATCTTTTGCCAAACCTGTAATTTGCATACCGTGATCATCCGTAGTGGTATAATTATCGTAAGCCGCTTGACGATTTTCTTGGGTGACAGTCATTTCTGGTTTTGGGCCGCTAAACATCACGTCGCGCTCCTCCTTAGACATTTTTTTATAGTCTGTTTCAGGAACGTAAGCAATACCATTTCTCCAAGAGAAGCCTTTTTCAGATACATCGGTTGCCCAACTGATGGAATATCCTTTTTCTAAAGCATTGTCAATAATAGTTGTAATGTCGTCTAAAGGCACATTGTAAGATTCACCGTAAGTCCAGTTATCTGGTACCATCACGACCATTTCATCGTAGAATGGCTTGTGGGTGAAAGAAGTAAATTGTACATAATCATCCGCACTCAAACCAACCATATCACGCGCAAATGTTTGTGGCGTATATTTTTTGCCTTTGTACATAAATTCATCTGGGTAATCACCTAAGTAAGCATCCAAAACGCTGCTATACGCCTTTTTCCATACGGGAGATAAAGCCTTATTTTTATTAGCAATTACCGCATCTAGCATACCTTTCAGGATACTTTCCATTTCGCTGTGCTGATTAATATCCGTACCATATTCCAAGCCTTCGTACACTTCCATGGGAACTGCGCCGTACTTGCCGTACATATCGATTACATCGGGCAATGCGCCGCCCTGTCCAAAGTTTAAATAACCGTGCATACGGACATAGCTATCTGCTTTGTCTTCATAAACATTGCGTACCGTAAACATGGGTGCTAAATCAATAGCTTCTTTACCGATGCGCGCCATTTCTGATTCTAAAAAAGAATTAGAACAGTAGCTCCAGCACGTACCTGAACGTCCTTGGTTTTTTACACCGGTCGTTTCCAAATCGATCAATTTTTCAAATTGGAAACCTTCTTTAGCGTCTGCGCTTTGATTGCCTTTGACTTTATTAATTAAGTCCACTTGTGCAAAAGAAAAAGTCGTCATTAATGCACAAATCGCCGTTAATAGAAATGATTTTTTTAACATGATAAACCTAAGTTTTTATAAAGATGAAGTTTTAGTTAGAGCAGTTTTAAAGGTTTTTATTTTTTAAAGAAGGAAAAAATCTTTTAAAAATTACGCAAATTTCCGAAAAAGTTTGCAATCGCGCGTTACTTTTTCAATTGACGGCATTATGGCAGCGACAATTCATCAAAAAATTTATCGGTTACGGGTCTAAGTATCAAGTTCTTTTTGTAATTCGATACTTGACCTTTCGATCCTAATACTCAATTTCTAGTTATATTATTTCGGCAAACTAAAGGCGACATAAGCATCGCCACTTTTCGTCCCACACTTCCCGCCACCACACGCAATCACAATATATTCTTTGCCATCAACGGCGTAAACAGCAGGCGTTGCATAACCCGCTGCGGGCAAGTCTGCTTGCCAAAGTTGCTTACCCGTGCGTTTATCAAACGCACGTATTTTTTCGTCTAAAGTAGCGGCAATGAAAATTAAATTACCAGCCGTGACTGCCGCACCGCCGTAATTTTCTGTGCCCGTTGGCGGAATGCCTTGCGCGGTCAATTCATCGTATTCACCGAGAATGGATTGCCACAAAATTTCACCTTCATTCAAATCAATTGCACTAATTCGTCCCCAAGGCGGCGTAATGGCAGGATAACCATCGGGATCTTGGAAACGGTTGAAGCCACCGAATTTATACGGATAGGGCCAAAAATCGTCTTCCTTCGTTTCAGCATTTACTTCCTCACTTGAATTAGTTAGAAAGGCGGTAATTTGTTCTATTTGTGCAGCTGATAATTGCGCATTAGCGGGCATCGCGCCTTTACCATTTTTAATAATTCCACCAATTTCGGTCGCAGTCAAGCGCGTATGCACGTCCATCAAACTTGGCGAATTACCAAACTTCGTTCCGCCTTCTAAATTTTTACCATGACATTCCAAACAAGCCACTTCGTACAACATTTTTCCGCGTGAAGCCAATAATTTATCCTGCGGCACTTCTACTTTTTCCAATTGTAACACCCAAGCCATTTCGCTATGATTGATATACATAATGCCATCGGGATCAACGGCTGCGCCGCCCCATTCGCCGCCGCCATCTAAACCAGGAAAGACAAGAGTGGGTTTTTCCCGTAAGGGTAAAAAGGGTACATTCTCTCCCGTTTCAGTAAAGACCTTTTTTGCATAAGCGTTCGCTTCAGGTGTGCGATTGGTCAACTCTTCTTCCGTCAAGCGTTGGCGACTAAATTGCGGTGGTTTAGTTGGAATTGGCTGCGTCGTCCATGCCGTATCTCCTTCCATTTCCGAAGGTGGAACAGGCATTTCTTCAATTGGAAATAATGGCTCGCCCGTTTCACGATCCAGTAGAAATACGTAAGCAGATTTAGTGATTTGCGCCACCGCATCGACCTTTTTACCATCGTGCATCACAGTTACCAAGTTAGGAGGCGCAGGCAAATCGCGATCCCACAAATCATGATGAACAGTTTGATAATGCCAAATGCGTTCGCCTGTACGAGCATTCAAAGCGAGGATGCAATTGGCAAATAAATTTTGTCCAATTCGGTCGCCGCCGTAATAATCAAAGGAAGCAGAACCCGTCGGTATAAAAACCATTGCGCGTTTCGCATCTAGCGATAAACCCGACCACGCATTCGCGCCGCCGCTGTGCAAATAAGCATCTGCGGGCCACGTTTCGTAACCAAATTCATCAGGATGCGGAATGGTATGAAAAATCCATTGTTGTTCGCCCGTTTTCACATCAAAAGCGCGAATATGTCCTGGCGCAGCTCCTGTGCTTTCTGATACGCGTGAACCTAAAATCAATAAATCTTCAAACACAATTCCGGGAGTGTTACTTACGATAAATAAATCGTCCACTACTCTATCCAAACCCGTGTGCAAATCAACGCGCCCTTCTTCACCAAAAGTTGTAATGAGTTCCCCACTTTTGGCATTTACAGCATACAGAAACGAACCCGCTGTAAATAGAATCCGCTGTTCGCTATCGTCTGACCAATAAGTTACGCCACGATTTACGCCCATGCCAAATTGGTCGTATTTCCCTCCAAAGGGATCAAATCGCCATATTTCCTTACCCGTAGCTGCGTCCAGCGCAAACAGTTTCAACTGCGGAGAAGTGCCGTATAAAATGCCGTCAATCACCAGCGGATTGCACTGAATTTGCGAGCGATTATCGGCATCTGCATCGCCACTACGATACGTCCAAGCAGGTTGCAATTCACTTACGTTTTCGGTATTAATCTGAGCTAAGGTAGAATATTGATTGCTATCATCACCGCCGAGGTAGCTCGGCCAATCGGCAGAATTATCGGATAAATTTGCATCGGTTTGCATCTCGTTTTGACAACTAAAGAGAGATAGCAATAAGAAAAAGGGCAGCCAATTTTTCATAAGAAAATACGTTTTTCGTCAAGTTTAGCGAATATAAACATACGGAAAAAATCGCTATCTTGGCTGAAAATCAAACCATTATATCATGTTTATTAGATCGTTATTCCTTGCTCTGTTTTTGCTTACTACTCAAATAGTAACTGCGCAATTGCGCCTACCGCTTGTCCTCAACGACAATATGGTGGTGCAACGTGATCAAGCAATTACCGTTTGGGGCTGGGCTACGCCTCAAACAAATTTAACCGTCGAAATGAATGAGCAACAAGTCATGGCTCAAACCGATTTGGATGGGAAATGGCAAGTAGATTTACCCGCGATGCCCGCAGGTGGTCCTTACGAAATGATGATTAGTACAGAAACGGAAAAGAAGGTTTTAACCAATGTCATGGTGGGTGATGTATGGCTCTGTTCGGGGCAATCCAACATGGAATGGCAGATGAAAAACAGTGATGATTTCGTGGAAGCGGTAGCCGCCGCTAATCAATTTCCTAATATTCGCCATTTTAAAGTGCCGCGCACGAGTAGCTTACTTCCCGTTGATACCTTGACGGGTGGCGATTGGCAAAATGGCAGTGCAGCTACGATTGGCGATTTTACTGCCGTCGGTTACTTTTTTGCAAAAAAAATGCAGCAACGCAATCCTAAAATTGCAATTGGTTTGCTCCATTCTAGTTGGGGCGGCAGCCGCATCGAACCGTGGATGAATGCCCAAACTTTGGGTTTCGAAAATGCGGAACAACAAGCCGAATTAACCAAACAGGCTGCCCTTGAAAAACAACGTCAACAACGCCGACAGATTAAAAAAGTGTTTGCTGAATTGCCGAAAGAAGATCTCGGTATGAAAGGCGAAACAGCCGCTTGGGCAGATATGGATTTGAATACGGAAGACTGGAAGTTAATGCGTCTGCCACAGCTTTGGGAAGACTACGGCGAAGGTTATTTGAAAGATTTAGATGGTACGGTTTGGTTTCGTAAAGTTGTAGTTCTAACCGAAGGGCAAGCGGCGCAAGACGCTACTTTGTACGCGGGTAAAATTGATGACAGCGATTATACTTACGTGAACGGAAAACTGGTCGGTTCGATGATCGACAGTTATAATGCGCAACGCGAATATATCGTTCCAGCGGCTGTTTTACTAGCCGGCGCAAATGTGATTACGATCCGCGTAGTCGATAACGGTGGCGGTGGTGGAATTTATGGCGAAAAGGCTGGTTTTCAATTGGTTACGGCGCAAGGCACCGTTAGTTTAGCGGGTAATTGGAAATTCAATTTAGGAAAATATCGTTCTGAACTATTTGGCTTTTCAGCCAACAAAAGACCTACCCTACTCTACAACGCCATGATTCGTCCGATACAAAATTATAAAATCAAAGGTGCGCTTTGGTATCAGGGTGAATCAAATGCGGGCAGCGCAGAAGAAGCCTTTTTATATAGAGAACATTTGCCTAATTTGATCCGTCAGTGGCGGTCAGAATGGAACAGCGGCGAGTTTCCGTTTTTATATGTTTCGCTCGCTAATTTTATGCCTGCCGACAAGCAGCCTACTAATAGCAATTGGGCATTGATTCGCGAAAGCATGACGAAGACCTTGAGCGTTCCCAAAACGGGCGAAGCGATTATTATCGACGCAGGTGAAGCAGGTGATATTCACCCGCGCGATAAAAAAACGGTCGGCGAACGTTTGGCTATAGCTGCTTTGCATTATGCAAATCCAGCCGAAAAAATGGTGTGGCAAAGTCCGCAATTTTCGAATATGGAAATAAGAGATGGAAAAGTCATTGTGAATTTTGACGCGTTTGGTAGCTCTATCAACGTGCGTGATAAATATGGCTATGTCAAAGGCTTTGCGATTGCTGGAAAAGATAAAAAATTCCATTGGGCGCAAGCAAAAATGGAGAACGGTAAAATCGTAGTTTGGAGCAATACAGTCGAACAGCCCGTTGCCGTGCGTTACGCTTGGAGCGATAATCCTGACGATGCCAATTTATTTAATACGGAAGGTTTACCCGTTACGCCGTTTCGGACGGATAAATGGTAAAATGGAGAACAGACATTCCTGTCTGTAAACAATATTAACCTATCATTAGGCATCACTAACCTATTATTGGGCAAACGAATAGTACTTCTCTCCTATCTTTGTCCTAGTCTTTTCATAATAACTTTGGTTTTTCATAACAATTGCTGCTATTCTGAGTGTTAATGCTCGGAATAGCACGCGATATTTTTCACTATAAAGCATTGAAAATGAAACATTTACTACTCTTATTCTCTCTATTTATATTCTTTACTGTTCAAGAAATTTCCGCACAGCAACAACACGAATTTGGTGTTCATATTAGCAGTATAAACAATTTTGGCGTGATCTTAAAAAAGCAAAAATCGGAACAAAAATGGACAAGATTGCGCTTTGTTTCTAGCAATATTTACCTTACGCTCTTAGAGAATGATAATCGCCTGCAATTTAGAGTAGGTACTGCCTACGGTTGGGAAAAACGCCATTCGATTAGTGAACGGGTCACCTTTCTGCATGGACTAGAACCGCGTTTATCGATCTTATTTGAAAAGCGTGAAAATAGGTCGGCAAATTATCAAATTGCGCCCGCCATCGGCTATGTATTAGGTGGGCAAATTAGGTTAAAAAACCAATTCTATATTTACGCAGAAATTATACCTGCTCTTAGTAGTCAATTTCAACTTTCTGATGCTATTAATTCGACACCAATTAATTTAAGTTTAGGACTTAACACTTCCAGTGCCAGCGTCGGGTTCGTCTAAAAAAAAAAAAAAAATTAAGCTCCTTCTTCCTTTTCTACAATGACAATTACCTCC
>JBGCES010000676.1:0-2423 GCA_045106545.1 Saprospiraceae bacterium | reverse complement strand
AGTTTGTAAAATAGAAAGCTGCTCAAATTCCTGAATCAAGGTCCAATTTTCACCCGCATCCGTTGACTGCCAAATCGATCCCAATTCATTAAAACCATCCAATTCATTATCGGTCAAAATATGCGTCTGATAAATATCGTGGAGGGTAGAAGCCGCCGCGTACCACACACCATTTTCAGGATGTTCACTAATCTGATAAACGGTATTAAATCGCTTTTGCGAAAAATCATCTTCATCAAAATAATCTAATCCATTATATTCTAATGTCCAACTTGTGCCGCCGTTCGTACTCCGTAAACCTGTTAGATCGGTCGTTGCCGCGAATAAATCATCCGCATTTGCCCAATATAAATTCCAAATCGAGGTATTTTCTAAACCGTTGCTCGTATAGCTTTTTTCGATTGGCGTCAAACTGCCCGCTTGGTTGCGTTCTGCTGGTGGAACATAAGTAGCTTGCCAACTTTCGCCGCCGTCCGTAGTGAGGTGCAAAAAGCTAAAGTCAGTAATCACTGCTCGTTGCGGATCGTTAGGCGCAACCGCAAATCCCATTGCATTTTCGCTCCACTGCCAATCCAATACGCCACCTTTACCCATATAACCCGTAGCAATATTACCGTTGTTTTCCGTTTGCAAAACATAATCCCAACTTTGCCCACCGTTAGTAGATTTCCAAATAGAAGGCACTGCCGAACCATTCGCTGCCAGCCGCGAGCCTGCGACAAAAACGGTGTTCAAATCATTATCGGCTGCCGCTACGAAAAAGGGGAAATTATTAGATGTAAAATCAAAACCTTCGTCCATTGTTTGGAAATTCGTACCGCTTTTTTCTACACAAAAAAACTTGCTCTCCTCATCCCAATAATCCGTTCCCCAAATGCCTGGGTAGGTATCAAATTTATCGCGCGCTACGCTAAAAAAACGTAATTCATCACCTTGTTTTGTTCCACAAAAAGAGAGAAAACCAAAATTAGCGGGCAGTCCATTGACTTGATTTTTTTCAAAAGAAACACCATTATCAGTCGATTGCAGCAAGCCATCGGTGCTACCAATATAAATATCCGCTGCATCCCAAAATACGCCACCAATGTGTAAGCCTGCATCCGTTTCGGCAGTATATTTTAAGATAAAATTTTCACCACCGTCAGTCGAATAGAACAACTGATCGTAAGTGCTCACCACCAATCGATCGGTCGCCTGCGGATCAGCGTATAAATATTCCACCTCGCCGTCTAAAATTGGTATTTCCTTCCGCTGCCAACTTGCACCACCGTCTATACTTTTACAGATATAATCCAAATCGGCAATAAAATCACGACAGACGGTATATAAAATATTGGGATCGCTCGTAAAGTTCACCTTACTTTCCGTCGTAGCAATCAACTCTTGAAAAGGTACAATTTCCCAATTTTCACCGCCATCTTTCGTGACAAACATTCCACTTAAATCACTGGCGGCGTACATGACTTGGTTATCATGTGGACTGATACTTGGGTAAAATAAGGCACTTCCACCGCCGATGCCAGACGATAACCATTGGGGCGGTTGAGCCATGATTAAAGGCGAAGCAATGAGAACGCAAATGATAATTGAAACAATTCGAGTTTTACGTTTACTAAACTTCAAAAGTTTAGTAAACGTAGATGGCAAACTCAGTTTTATTGAAGGGTTTAGGGAAAAACAATTTTTCATGATAAAATTATTAGACAATGGATTGAACGACTGGATCATGCGACTAGATAGGAAGTATCTTGGAGATACTTCCTATCTTCAACCAGTTTAAGCCACTACCAAATTATTAAAATTCGACCGCCTCCCGAAACTCAGATTCCATCGAGTGGGAGGTGGTCGTTAGGTCTTTTGAATTTACAAATTTCAACTGAATAGGTTCATGTATTTACTTGATTGCTAAAAACGTATAAGTCACTGACTATAAACAACTTATCACAATTTCACAATTAAACAATTTTGTCAATCTACTTATTTCGTTAGTAACATTTTTTCACTCGCTACAACTCGCCCAGCAATTTCTATGGAATATATGTACATTCCAGCAGAAAGTAACTGATTGGTCAACGTAACACTTCCTTTACTGCCTTGAATCGGAAAAGTTTGGACTAGTTCACCATCTAATTTTGTAATGTGAATATTCGCGTTGCTGCTATGGTTTGGAATTTCGTAGTCAATTGTCGTTGATTCCGTAAAGGGATTTGGATGATTTTTTATAAAAATCGACTCCGATAAATTGCTAGATGACTCAGTGGTTGGAGTATTGCCTTGTGTGGTTGATGTCATTTGCAAAGCCGTTAGTTGTGTTGCTAATTGTTCCACTTGTGCTTGCAACGCTTTGATTTCCGCATCTTTTTCTTGCTTAATTTCCTGCACAGCATTAATAAGCAAATAATCAAACGCACCTGGATCAACGG
>JBGCES010000675.1:0-4899 GCA_045106545.1 Saprospiraceae bacterium | reverse complement strand
TATTGGAATCGGTAGTTGAATTAAAAGCAATTTGAAATAAGCTATCTCGCGAAAGGAAAAATTGACCGTTCAGATCGAGTTTTTTAACAAAATTAGCGGTCGTATCGGCATGGAAAATGGAAAAATCCATCGTATCGCGATCCAAGTGATTGTACAATTTGAGCACACGAAATTCCTGCTTATCATTCAGCACAAACCGATTCACAATCAAATCCATATAAGTATCAGCTGCCTCCGCGTCCGTATTGAGCGCAATATCTTCAAAGTATAAATTAGCAAAGCGAATTTCAGGAACGATTAGTTTTAGTTTCAAATCATCACTTCGTCCATCAAAATCACCGCTGAGCGTCAAGTTCTTGATGGTATCAAGTTTAGGATTGATTAAAAAATTCAACCCCTTCGAATCTTTCAAACGCACATCGTAAGAAAAATGACTCCTCGCCAACGAATCTGCGCGACTCCGAACACCGAAGCGATCCGCAAATTCAGGGTAATTACTCGTAAAGAAATGAATGAAGGTCTGCGGTAATTTTTCAATATTAAATTCACCGATAATTTCCGAATCAAGTACGTCCGATCGAATACGAAAATCACGTTGATTAAATTCATCAAAAGCTGAAGTAATCCGTACCGTATCAATGACATAACGGCTTGTATCGTTATGTAAAATCGTAAATTGTCCTACCTCTACCCTACCCTCTAGTAATGCGAGATCGGTATTTTCGATTTTTAGATCAATATTTCCACCTAAGACATAATTTTGTTTAGCTAAATTGAGCGGCTGCATTGCCAAACGATTAACGGAAGCCTGAAAATCTAGCTTTGGAATCGAATCAGTCACGTCAATTCGTCCGTTAAATATGAAATCAATATTATCGTCTTTGATAGAAAAATCTCCATCAAATAAATTCTGATTCAGTTGACCTTTAAAGGTTGCATTTTCGTAAGCGTATCCACGGAAAGGAAAACGAGTGATGGTTGCCGCCAAATTTGCACTTGCATCACGGGCAGTCAATCCAATTCCATTATCTACTTCCGCCGCAAAAGTCACTTTACCAAAATCTCGGTTATCTGCCCAGCGGGCTAAGTCGAAATTATTCAAAGAAAGCTTACCTGAATACTTCGCTACGTTACGCCCTTCTTTCAAATCCAAACGCATATCCGTCGTCGCACTACCAAGTTCGGTTTGCAAATTTCCTTCGGCTACAAAATCTTCAAAGAAGCCCAAAAATTTACCGTTAAAGCTAAGATTACCTAGTTTATCAAAGTTAGGCGGCAGCCGTAAATCTGGAATTAGAACGCGCAGATTATTGATAGAAGTAGAAAGTTCTTCCAAATCTAAATCGACAAATTCATTATTGCGATCGTTGAGATCACGGGTTCTAAAATCGCCCCGAAAGACAGTTCCATCATCCAATCGAATATCAATATTGCGCCCTTTGAGGTTATTAATCCGTCCATACACCCGCCCTTCAATGTCTATCAGTCGTTCGCGATTATTAATAAAAAACGGATTACGTTCCAGATTAGGTGCGAAGGTCATGATGTTATCCATCTTAACCTGACTGCCCTCCTTAAAGCGCAAATCCATATAGACTCGATTAGGAAAATCTTTGAAATCTGGAAAACCTCGGTAAGTAAAAATTAAGGTGTCACCCAGCGTAGTAGATGGCGTTTGGAGATTTAGACCAAAAAATTCAAGTCGCTCAGACGAAAGATGGGCAGTGTCCGCAGAGAGTTCTTCGAGCACGAATCCTGTTTTTTCTTCCAGAGAAATCCCACCGATGGCAGCTTGCCAAGCCCAATCGGAATAGGTCAACTCTTCAATATCGATATTAATATTAAAAACGTGGAGGTGATCGTAATCCAAAATTTCTTTGGAGTCTAAGTCGATCGGTTTATTGCGATAATTATGCAGTTTTAAATCACCATCGAGTAGTTCAAAATTCTCTACTTGGAGCACCCATTCTAAAGTATCTATTTGAGAACTATCTATGGGAATTGATTCATTAATTTCAGTTGGGATAATTGGGCGTTCAGGCAGCGGTTGTGCTTCGTTTTCGATAACCGTTACAAATGGACTTTGTAGATCGATGGTTTGAATATCCAACTTTTTATCGGGCAGACTGAGTAGATTCAAATTGATAATGCCCTTGTCCACGTCCACGTATAAACTCTTGCCATTGACCGCATTTTCTTGCTGAAAATACACATTGTCCAAGTAAACGTTCTTGATATTTAAATCAAATGGCTTAACATCAGGTTGTAATACCGTCTTTTTCTCATCGGGTTGAGCGAAATGGTTGAGGATAAATTGCAAATTATTTTCATACACCCCACTATCTTGTCGAATCGCGATATGTGCATCCGTTAGAAAAACGCCTTCTACTTCCAGACTTCCACCCAATAAAGTCATCAAGTCAGTATTGAAATCGGCTTTCAATTCGCGGGCATACAATAAAGTATCACCAGTCAAATCTTCTAAATAAAACCCATCCAACCGCAATTTATCAAATAGACTAATTCCTACGCGCTCAATTGCTACTTCTGTCTGCAATTCTTCGGATAGATAATCCGTCACTTTTTGCGCTGCCCAAGTTTGTACCGCTGGGATTTGAATAAGAAAGGCACTCAAAATTAGCATGATCACAAAAGTCACCACAATCGACCCCAATAAACGCAACAATCCCCGCAGTGTGCGCCGCAGGGTGGATGGTTTGGTAGGAGGAAGTTGTGGTTGAGGATCGGTCAAAAAGTGAATTTTGAGTTATAAGTTTTGGGTTTTGAGTAACGTGAATAGGAACACGGATTGAAAGGATCAAACTGATTCTCGCAGATTTAGTAGTGCTCAAAAAACCAGCGCAAATCCGTTTAATCCAGTTAGATCCGCGTTCCCATTCTCCTAAAATGAAATCTTATTTTTATCGGAGTCGAGAAACGAACGTGGAAATAACGCGGACAGCCAATAGCCTATGTCGCTCAATAACGAATAGCGACTACCAACTAAAAACTATTTTATCGCTTCCATCGCCTCTTTCACGTGCTTAGTCGCATTCATCTGACTATCGAAAACATGTTGACAAACACCATTTTTATCAAAAATATAAGTAACCCGTCCTGGTAATAAGCCAAATAAGCTACCTGGTACACCAAATAATTTGCGCACTTTATTGCCTTTGTCACTTAGTAACACAAATGGTAAACGGTGTTTTTTTGCAAAAGCAGCATGTGATTTTGGACTATCTGCGCTAATACCAACTACCTCCGCGCCCGCATCAGTAAAGTCTTCGTAGCTATCGCGAAACGAACAAGCTTCGGCAGTACAACCAGGCGTATCGTCTTTAGGATAGAAATAAATCACGACAGGTTTGCCGTTAAACGACTGACTATCAACGAGTTCGTCGTTTTGATTTTTTAATTGAAATGTTGGTAATTGTGATCCTTTTTGAATTTTTGCCATTGTATTAAGTTTTCAGGGGTCAGGAGTCAGGAGTCAGAAAGCACAGCAAAACCTGACTCCTGACCCCTTACTCCTGACGCCTTGTTTAATCACACTCAATAATAATTGGTGCAGTATCCACCATATTACTTTCGTTACCTGTTCGATCGGTGATCATAATCGAATAGAAAAAAGTATCTCGCGTAAAAGTCGAATTGATCGTACATGGATCGCTGCCATCTTTATCATCATAAATACAACAGAAACCCGCCGTTTTATTACTGACCGTCACCGTAATTTCTCCACTAATACCATTACCCGCACCTTGAACAGGAATGAATGGAATGCGATTTTGCTCCAACACATTGCCAGATCGACTATCTGTCATAAAGACATTAAAAAGTGGTCTGCCATCTTCGGTAGTCGCATCTGCCTCCTCACCTATATCTCCATCCCCGTCCGTAAACGAAAACGTAATTTCCAATGAATCTAAATCTGATGCCCGTAAACCTTGTGAAATCGAAGGTTGGTTAAAGCGTTCAAATTTGATAACGGGTTCGTCGGGATAGTCAGGTGGCTGAACACAAGCTGCAAAGGTCAGCGAAACGAAGGCGCAAAGAAACAAAAGTTGCCGCATAGTTTTTAATGTGTAATGATTAATGTGTAATGCATAATTGAGGAATATGCTTTAAATACACTGAAAATTAGATTTAAGTTTATTCCGATCGGCGGCTCTACCGCTCACCAAATGATTTTTTGAGTAACAGCCAAAGGCTGCAAAGAATTTGATTCGTATTATATAAAAACCACTGAAATTCACGAATTGTTGTTGTGCATCCAATGAATATTTGTCTGCCTAAAGCTAATGAATAATTATGAAATAATGGATGACGGGAATCGAGAAGGGAATCGAATTGGCTTTTTATACGAATTTTCAATACCACTTCGTTATGGATTTATGACACTACGAATGATAACAATATTAATTACAGTTTTTTTATTGGTACAAATAAACGCTTTCTCGCAAGTTCAGACGTGGCGAGGAGTGGATGAATTTGGGCTGGAAGAAAATACGTTGCTGCTGCATCCAGATGGATTTTATAAATTTTACGAGGAGTCAGTGGTGCTTTTAGAAGATAGTTTGGAGGTGACTGCGGAGCTAGGAAAGTATAGGAAACATGCAAACAAATTAACTTTTTTACCCCTTACGGGGAAAACGGCTTATCGTCCTTTCTCTTATACCCTCGAAACGCAACGTGATTCCATGTGGCAGCTATTTACGTGCGCGCTATGGATTAAGAATCAGTGACTTAGCTGATTTTTTTACATGGGTCAAGAGAGGAAGTGAGAGCAGTAAGTTATCAGTTATTCGTAATTAAGACAAATAACTGATAACCGATCATTAACAATTCTGGTAGTGGGTTAAATCCGTTGACGACTAGTGCTATGTTTACTAAACC
>JBGCES010000674.1:0-9329 GCA_045106545.1 Saprospiraceae bacterium | reverse complement strand
TCGCTTGTCCCCCAATCTTTGAAAAAAGTAGCACTGTTGAAGTAGCTTTTAAGGGCTACTTCCAGAGCCCACACACTATGTTTATTTACACCTGTTCGTGGTTGGAGCACAGGTTTTTAACCTGTGACAGTAATGAGTTTCGGATAACACGTTCTGAGCTCGCCTTGCGTTTAATCTCTGGTTACCGAATTACTCAAAAAGGCTGCGCAGGAAAGCGTCTGGGTACTTATAATTTGGGGGAGTAGGCATGTAAAATGCCGACTAAAAACTATGAACTATCCAACGCTTTCCTCGCGCCTTATAGAACCGAGCCTACTTACTTACACACGTAATTTTTTCTTAGTGGTTGACGGAAGAAGGTGGACTAATAATGGTCGCACAAATCTTATATCAACGTGGGTTTTAAAAAATGAAAATTGGTTTTTTAGGAGAAGCAGTTCGGATAAAGCTTAATTTTTTGCCGCAGCCGATTAGAGTTGGTGAGCGTGGTAACTACCAACCAAAAACTACAAACATTTCTTATTAGTGTTCAAATAATTAAAAATCGTCAGTAAAAAAAAGGTGAAACAGAACAGATGTGATTGTTGTCAAACAAAATTTAGTAACCGTAAGGGGGTAAAGAAAAATGTAAAATGTAAAAGAGAAAATGCAACAGGTAAAGGGAGGCATACTTGCGTATTTACTTGATTACACTCATTTCATTTACAAAAAAGTCATCTTGCTGTACGGATCAAGGGGTATAGGGTAAGTCGTCTGGCTATTATTCCCGATAAGACATTGGGGGGTATTCTTAAAATAACCAGTTGACCACTTAAGTCTAAATGTAAATCGTAAAATCAGAGTACGGGAGGTACTTCCACGTTTGTAATTTTACATTTTGACCTGTGTATTAAAATACATCTGTCTGTTTCTACCATTTATGTAAGAATGGTAAAAACAAGGATTCGTCTTTGTTCATAGTTTCCGAGATTAAACCCATTTATAAAATGGTAGGAAACGGCAAGCTTTATCACAGTATGCTGGGGGAGGTGAAAAGCTGGAATGGAAGCCGTGAAACTCCCATTCCCGCGAGCTAGTGAGTCAACAAGAATAGCATAGTTGCTCTTTACAAACTCACTTAAAACAACACCTCTGAATTAATTTCTTAACTGTGTAGCGAAACTGTGTAAGTATTCAGTAGATTCGGTCGTGTCAAAGAACTTTCTAAGCGGTGGACGGTAGAAGGTGGACGGTTGATGGTCGCACTTTTTAGCGTACACACACTTGTAATTGTATATGGAAGCGTAGCCGTTGCTACGCGATTCATTTCAAAAGAACGGTTTGAGTACCTAACAAATCTCAAATGTTGGAGGTAACTAAATTTTTTTCCTTCGTGAAGTTTTCTCAAACCGTCGGATTTACACACTTTATTATCTAAAACCTTAAAAAAAGCTTATCTCATCAGGTAGAATTCCGTAATAGAATTCTTGAGTTTTCGTGAAATTATAAGATTACTGTGGTAAAAAATCCCTTATTCAAGCGTGGATATATATGATTGATTGTCAACGTTTTACCTAAAAGTTCCGGGCAATGATTTCCCATTCCCGGACTAAGTCTAGGATTAGGTAAGTTAAAGTGACAAATTCGATAACATTTAATGTATAATGAGTAATGTAGAATGGCTAATTCAAGTCATGCGATATGTGTTTTATTACACATTAAGCATTATACATTACACATTAACTAGCGTAGCTTATTGGTGTGGTGTTCTTCGGTCGGAATGTGTGGTATGGATTAAAAAATTTCCGACTTGGGTGTGGTGTTTAAAGTTTGTTCTTCGTTTTGTTTCTTAAAAGGATATTAGATCGCTTCGCTGTTGGAAGTTGGATCGCTTTGCTATTGGATAAAATACGCTCACTCTCTCACTTCTCTCTCCTCCCTCAAAAAACCGGCAAGCCAGGTTAACTAAAGTGCAGCTAACCTGCTTGTCGTGCAATATATTATCCCATGAACATAATTTATAAAAGGCGTTTTGAGTTTTGGGTAACGAGTTTTGAGTGATTGCCCTGTGCTTTCGATTATCACCTCTACTATAATCACTTATCGCTACCTAAACTTTTACATTTTACATTTTGAGTTTTACATTTTACATTTAAAATGCAAGCCAACAATTCATCATTTTTCACTTACACTTTATATTGTGTGTCATTACTTCCTGTTGACGATACAAATATATAGGCAGTTTGCCGCGAACCGAAACCACCAAAGGGGCATAGTTGAGGTTTCTAAGCCCTAAAAAGGGGTAAAAAAGGCTGTTTTTTCACGTATTTCATATATGAATTAATATAAACTATTATGTATTTAAAATATTTATAATCAGTTGGTTATGAAATTAAAAATATTTAAAATATATGTATTTTGCTATATGAAAAATAATCGAGTTCTGACATTCAAAAAATTAATTCCTAAAGCCCCTAAATTTTTTTATTTTTTATTAATTTTATGAAAAATGACCCTTTTTATCATCTCAATTGTTAACTCGTCGTATGAGAAAAGCGACTACACAAAAATTTTAGAGGACAGAAGACAGACCACTTTGTTGACAGACCGATAAATCTGACAGAAGACAGATCACTTCTTTGTCAGATCGTCTTCGACTGTCCTCTGTCAGTCCGCAGGACGATCTGTCTTCTGTCAGCACAGCGGCCTGACTTTTAAAACAAAAACTAAGAACAAACTTGATGGACGGATTTGCTGCATTTAGTTTTATCAAAAACCAAATGATAGCAGGGTTTCCAAAATCCAATATCCTCAATCCAACATCCATCAAAAAACTAAACAGTGATGAGTAATCCTCCCGATTATTTATTAATCGTGAAGATGGCGTAATGGAGTAATTGTAAAATTGTGAACAGCACAATCTCACAATTGCACCATTCTACCATTTTTCCCTACTCATCAATCTTTCTATGCGAGGTAAATCCGATCTATTTCATTTAATTCAAAAAATGTCGCGCTCCGAGAAGCGGTATTTTACCCTTGATGCCCAAAAAGGTGGCAGTAAAGGCAGTAAATACCTAAAGCTTTTTCAAGCGATCAACGGCATGGACGAATACGACGAAACCAAACTCAAAAAGAAGTTTCCCAAAAACCTATCTTCTGATAAATCCTATCTCTACGATGCCATCCTGCGCTCCATGCGCGATTACCGCAGTTCCAAATCTTACGCGGCTCAAATCAAAGAGAAATTACTAGACTTTCGTTACCTCCACGAGTTGGGGCTGTACGACCAATGTGAGGAACGGTTGAAAGAAGCGAAGGAACTAGCGGAAGAGTTGGGGAGTACGAATGCGTTATTGGAGATAAATTATGAAGAACGACGGCTGAGTAATGATTTGAAGCGTAAAGGGTATGAAGAAGAAGTAGAGCGGTTGATTACAGAGAAGGATAAGTATTTGGAGGATTTGAAGATTGAATTTGAAATTCTCGATTTACATAATTGGTTACTGGCATTATCGGTTAGAAGAAAGGAAATCAAACAGGTCGAGCATCAGCAGCGATTGATTGGACAATTTGAAAAGCGATATAGAGAGGCTTTTGATGTAGATAAAGAACTGCCAGCCGTTGCTGCCCATCGCAAATATCAATGTCTAGGAATGTATTACTCCTTAATACAGGACGAGGAGAAAATGTATGAATATTTTGAAAAAGCAATGAACTGGTGGGAAGAACATATAAAGTATAAAGAAGAAGAACACTACCGTTATATTCTCGATGTCTCTAATTTGGTATTTGCTTCTTTTGTAAAAGGACGTTTTGATAATATTCCAAAATTACTCGATGTCTTAGAAAATGAAGCGAATGAAAATTCTCATGCCAATAGTGTTAGTTTTCAAAAGCTAACTAACTACCGTTTAATGTACTTTATCAATACAGGAAATTTTGACGGTGCTGCTGAATTTATTAAGAAATTAGAGATAAAATTGGATACTGATTTGGTCACTGAAAGTGGTAGATTGGTGTTGATTTCAAATGCTGCCTGTCTATTATTTGTTATGGAACGATATTCAGAAAGTGTAGAATGGACTGAAAAAATAATTAAAGGTAGAAGAACAGAATTTAGACAAGATATTCAACAGGCAGTTAGAATTCTCAATTTGATTGCTACATATGAGGAGGGAGAGATTGATAAAATGGAATTAGTAATTAGGGCTTACTCACGTTATTACCAAGAAAAGACTAGTATTCAAAAGAATGATTTTGAATTCATTATGCTCGATTATGGCAAGAGATTGCTTAATACCGTAAGTGAAAAAAAGGTGTTACTAGAACTTAAAAAATATATCAATATTGAAAAACAGAATAGTGATGCAAAGATTCCTGCGGGAATAGATGACTTATTACTTTTTTGGATACAAAGTAAAGAAGACAGAGTATCTATAGGGACTGTAATAAAGAAAGAAGCTGCTACAATGGCAGCAGCTTAACTTTCTATAATTATGTTATCTTTTTGAATAATCAAGTTCCAAGTCATTGCCGACTCTTCTGATGATTACCACATGATCTTTGATTTCAAAGTTCTCGCCAACCGGATCGGCAGGTTTATCATCAGAAATACTACTATCAATATCATCAAATCCAATCACAAACAACTGTACTTTATCCTCATTATACATCAAAGTATATTGCGCATTCTTCGTGGATAAACGCAGTCGTTTAGTTTTACTGCTAACTTTAGTACTTCGTTTTTTTGCCGCCGACACCGCAAAAATCTGCCCCTTTATCGTACTCACCATCACCCCATTGGTGTTGACCAGATCAAAACAGATATTGCGCTCACAATCAATGAGATAGAGCTTGGTCATGTCAGAAGAAAACGCGATCGAGTTAGGCATTTTTGCGGAAGTATTTGCAGTTGTTGGTGTAGAAGAAGGTAAAGTAGAAACGACGCGCACATCATCGCCTGCTTTGGCGATTTTATCCATTGGCTCAGGAAATCTTTTCTTTTCTTTCTTGATGCTAACGCGTTCAAAAATACTCCGCTTCTTCTTTTTCTTGTTTTTTTTCTTTTCTCTCATAGGTGTTTAATTGAATATTATATTGGTTATTGACCGATTGAAGCTAGGGCGCAGCTTCAAGTTGCATCCGAGCTTTGCTGGTATTTTACAACCATTTTCATGTAAATTTAAAATATAAAACGTAAAAGTGCGCAAGTAACTGGACTTATTTATCAGCTAGTATTGATTTCTAATCGATAAACTACTCCTTTACCAATTCCGCCTCTTCCAAAATATAATTCAAATAATACAAATCCGAATCATTCAACTTTAATTTACCCTTAAAGGTGATCCGATCGTCCGTTTTGAAGTTTAACTTAGTTTTATTTTTTAACTGAATATCCATTACCGATTCTGGTCCCGCGTTGCCACAGAAAAAGCAAGCGGAAAATGGGAAAGCGGACAACACAACGATGTCGGCATCACCTGACTCATCTACTGGAATGTAATAGCCCTGAATATATACTTCCTTTCCTGCCAGCGCTTGTACCGTTGGACTAAATTTAGGATATGGAATGTATTGATCCAGTTCTTCGTTGTATTCTTCCTCAAATGCAACCATTGCCAGAATTTGCCAATTCAAATCTACTATTCCATCGCGGAAAGCGTATTTACTGCTATCAAACTCGGTGATGTATTCGCTGAAACTAGCGGAAGGTTCGGAGGCGGAGAGGGCTTTAGCTGCCGCTTCTTGGGCGAGCGTTTCGGCTACAGATTCAGAGGCGGTATCTGCTGAATCTGTAGCCGTTTCTTCCTTGCAGCTGATTGATAAAGTGCTAATAATCAATAAGGTAAGTAAAAAAAAATGCGCTTTGTTCATTCCTAAAAGTATGCTTTAAATTATTGGAATACCCGCACATAATCTACAATCATGCGCTGTGGTAAAACCGTGGTATCATCGGGCGAACCTGGCCAGATGCCACCTACAGCAACGTTAAAGATAAAGAAAAAAGATTCATTGAACGGATAAGCATACTGACCCGTTGTTTCGGGTGTCACTTCGTGATAGATCTGATCGTCCACCAAAAATTCAATTTTGTCTTCCTGCCAGTTCAAACTAAACACGTGAAATTCTTCAATAAATTTCTTCTCGTTCGGTAATACCTTCGAGCTTCCATTGGAACTCCGATCGCCATTATTGTTACCAAAGTGAACGGTAGCATGTACTTGTCCCGCTTCGTGACCGACCAATTCCATGATGTCAATTTCGCCACAGCGCGGCCAACCTACTGCATTAAAATTACTGCCTAGCATCCATAATGCTGGCCAAACACCTTGTCCTTCTGGCAATGCTGCGCGAATATCAATCCGACCATATTTGAATGACTTTTTACCTTGCGTCTTGATTCTCGAAGAGGTGTAAGATGCGCCATTGACATTTTCAGCACGTGCTTCGATGACCATATATTCACTCTCTGCCATATAAATATTGTCTTCCGTATAATATTGTAATTCGTTGTTTCCCCAGCCATTGTTTCCACGACCAATATCAAAGCCCCAATCGTCTAAATTAAGCGCATCCGCTTGAAATTCATCCGCCCAAACGAGTTCCATGCCATCGTAACTTGCTGGCGTCGTATAACCTTCCGCTGGAATGATTAATAACTCCGGGTCAATGAATTCATCATCATTGGTAATCGTCACAATGGCCCGATCTTGCTCCAAAGTCGCATTAACTGGATTGTACAGCAGTACTTCGAATTGCTCGTCAATTTCTACATCTTCATCCGCAGAGATTCTGATCGTAATGTTCTTTTCGGTTTCTCCTGGACCAAAAATCAACTGGCTATTATCCGTCGGACGGAAGTCTTCTTCTGCTTTCGCCGTGCCATCTAGGGTAGCGTAACTAATCAATGCGTTTGCATTATTAGTACCAGATAACGTAACTTTAATCGTGATCTGCGAATCTTCGAAGTTGCCTTCGGTAACCGCTACATCAGCAATACTAAAAACGGGCAAATCTCCACGTTCGGGCTGTACGTATTCTTCTTCGCAGCTAAAAACGGTTAAAATCAATAAGACTAAAAGTATATTTTTATATGACATTGATAATTTGTTTAATTATAATAGACTTGTTCGTAAATAAGGAATATGACTATGACAAATAGATATTTTCGATAGTTTGATTTAAAAAATTCTTGAATAGTCCCTCTATTGAAGCATTTTTTTGATTAAAATAGCGGAAATATATACTGTCATATACGTGTTTATTATTTACGAACAAGTCTAATGGTTTGGTAGTCTGTCAGATTAATCGGTCTGTCTTCTGACCTCTGTCTTTCTATTCTGCTATAAAAGTAAACGTAAACCAACCTGGTGATTCTGCTCCATCACAAGGTTGAATTGGCGAAAGGATAATCATTTCCTCTTCATCAATACTAACGATTTGATAAAAAGGACCAGAGTCATCTGTTCCAAAGAAAACGCCTTCTTTATCGAACGTAAATTGCGTTTCCGCATATTCTGAACTAGCCGCGCCCATCCGAAAACTGATGTTGTCTGGTTGTTCGTAATTCTCCACACCGACATAGCCTTCACAAGCCAAAAACGCTTCCCCTGCATCGTCAAATACAAACACAAAGTCTTCCGCTGTAAAGCAAAAGCGGTCATTTGCCTGCTCGGGTGTGATTTCATTGGAAGAAAACCACTCACCTGAAAGTTGCGAAGGCCCTACTTTGATCGAACCTGCTGCTTCTGATAATTTCCAGCACTGCGATTCACAGCCGCCCGTCAATAAATCCATTACAGGATCACATATACCTGTAGCATCTTCTACGATTTGTACTGTCTTTTTGTTGGTTGCTGTTCCTGTTCCACCTATAGCCGCAATGTGTACGCTGATGTCGTACTCACCCGCTTTGACGTAGAGTACAGTATCCTTACGTTCTTTGGAGAAGTTTGGATTTCCACCAGGCGCGTCCCACACAAAATCGTAAATCCCATCCGTACTCATCAATTCGATTTCGACAAAATTAGGTTCGTCGTCTAATTGACGCACCGAAATTTCGGGTGCGGAAGGTAGTTGGGTCAAGTCTAAGGCGATGTCCTCCGTTGGTTCACAACCGAAAGCTGCGAGGAGGAAAGCGATGTAGGTTAGATTTTTTATGTTCATTTTATATAAATATTTGTGTTGTTGGTTGTGGTTTGGTTTAAGTGGTTGGTTGTCAACGATTTGAAAATCTATGCTTTGCTCCCTGCTGGCTTTTTTTCTTCTATTAAATTTTTTAATTCTTCTACTTCATTATATTCACCTAATTCATTTTTTCGGTGAAGCATTCTATGGCAATTTGAACAGACAAGAGCTAAATCATCAATATTTGTAATTCTTTGTCCTTTTGATAAGAATATTTTGTGATGACATTCAATAAAACCATACCCTAATTCTCCATACGTTTCTATAAAATCAAAATTACAGCAATCACATTTTATTTTTCCTTTCCCTTTCTTTAAAGCTCTCTTTTTAGCTTTCTGAACAATTCTTGAATTCCTAATTGTTATTTCTTGTTGAATGTGAGCTCGGACTATTTTATCTCCTTCGCTTTTTCCATAAATTCCTTCTGAATTTTCAGGTTTATAATCTTCAACTTTGATTCCTTCACAAATATGTTCTGAAAATAAATTCCAAAGCTGTTCCTTTATTTCTATCTCTGTCAACCCATTTCTGCTATCTAAATTAACTATTGGATTTGTTAATCCTCTATTGGGTTTAAAGAAATTAAAGTTTTGATTATTTGGAATTGCATAAATTGGATTTGCCATTGCAACTAATTTAACCTTTCTGCAATATTTATGTAATGGATTATTTTCGTCAATTATTACTTCTTCAGAAATCGGTGTGACTAAGTGAGTTAAGTGGACATCATAATTTTTTTTACCATTTATTTTATTTGGCTTTTGAAATAGAACAATAATATCTCCTACATTCGAAGTTGATGCACTTCCACCTTTTGAACTTGACCAATGAAGAAGAAAAGGTTCTTTATAATCTACATCATCGTAAGCCCAACCTTCTCCTTTCAATTTCTTTACATTTTTTATCCAAATTATGTCTTAGGAACTAAATTTCATTGTTGATTTTTTTTCTACTTGCAGGGAACTTATGGATTAATAAAATATTGCACATATCCAGCATGTATGTAGTATAAAAGAAAATACAAAGCCAAAATTCTTCAGTAATTCCATGATTAATGACTATCTACGAAAAGCCCAAATGCAGCTAGTTTCTTTCAAATTCTCTTTCCGATGTTGTGCTTCCTACGCTAAAACCACAACGTGGTTAAACCATGAATAACC